>JAKSSN010000033.1 GCA_024403095.1 Oscillospiraceae bacterium | reverse complement strand
TTCGAACCCCCGACCTGCTGATTACAAATCAGCTGCTCTACCGGCTGAGCTACACCAGCGTTTCGGTCAGCTTGGTTATAATAGCTCATTAATCATTATTTGTCAATAACTTTTTCAAAAAATTTTAATCTTCAATCGCATGGATCGATCGCAGCTGATCCACAATGTTTTTTGCATCCAGATACAGCTGTTCCCTTGGCGCATCATACTTTTCCGCCATACGGTCTGCAATCTCGTCCAGAGTTGTCTCCTGCTTTAGGCATTCCAGAATAAAACCGGCGGAAGAATTTCCCCGCACCAGGCCGGAAAATACGCGGGTATTCGAGGCAACCATCAGGCTCTCTTCCTGCGTGATATAAGTAATAAAGCTGCTGCTCAGTTTCATTCTGCTCTGCTCCCTGTCATTGTTTGATAAGATAATTGTGCTGCCTCAGGCGAAATAGTGCATTCCATCCGCCATACCGGAACCGTCTGCGCAAGTCTGCTCACCAGCATCAGGTAGTCACGGGTACCTTCTGCCGATTCCGGCTTGTGGATCTGCGTCATAAGCGCAGGAAGCGCCTCTCTGCCGCTGAGCGGCTGAATAACATTGCTTTTTCCCTGGGCAAGAAAACAAATGCCTGCAATTTCTGCACTGGTACGTGTGCTTAAACGGTGCTTGCCGTTCCAGGGAGTTCCGTAAGCATAGAAGCGCCCATTTTCCAGCCGGATCAGCGGTTTATCATCGTTGATCATGGTCACCCGGCTGCCAAAAGCTTCGCGCCAGAGGCGGGCATGGGTCGACTTCCCTGTGCCGGACGGCGCTGTGAACAGATACGCCTTGCCGTCGATTTGCAGGGCAGAGGCATGGAACAGCAGAATCCCGCGCTGCGATGCCTGCAGGCAGAATTTCCGCAGCACAGCAAGCATTTGCAGGTACCCGGTACTGAAGTCCCCTTCTGCCGCTTCTTTTTCGCGCTCCAGGTCTTCCGGGCCGGTGGTGATCGCCCATTCTGGCGTTCGGTCCGTTTGCCATTGGGCACAGTGTTCAATTAAATAGGGCAGCGGCTCCAGGATCTCCACCGCAATGCCAGCCAGTTCAATATTCAGCCCCATGGCACGGCTCCGTTCTTTCATTTGCGGGTATTATACCATCATTCCATGTTCTACTGCAATGTAAAACGGATTCCATTATTTTCGGTTGGTTCTTTTCAATTAACACCTGCAATGCTACAATGAGGACATTAATGATTTCTGGAGGTTTCCTGATGTCTGATCTCAGCCGTTTTGTTACTGCGCAGCAGCGCTCTTATTCCACCGCCCTCAGCGAGATCCGTTCCGGCCGTAAATACAGCCATTGGATGTGGTATATTTTTCCCCAGATTGCCGGTCTTGGCTTCAGCTCCACAGCACAGTTCTACGCCATCTCCAGCCTGCAGGAAGCAAAGGATTTTCTTGCTGACCCTTATCTGGGCTCAAATCTGCTTGAGATCTCGAATGCCCTGCTTGCAAATCCCTCGGATGATCCCCGTTATGTAATGGGCTACCCCGATGACCTGAAGCTTTGTTCCTGCATGACCCTGTTCCGCGAGGCCGGACCGCAGCACGAAGTTTTTCAGCAGGTTCTGGATAAGTTTTACAACGGATATCCGGACGAACGCACGCTTGCTCTGCTCCGTTAAACTATGGAATATCTGTTTGCACCCATGGAGGGGATCACCTCCGTTATTTTTCGCCGGATTCATCATCAGCTGTTCCCTGGCCCGGTGACCTATTACTCCCCTTTTATCGCTCCGGATTCAGAAGGCACCTTTAAGACCTCATACCTGAAAGACCTGATGCCGGACCGTAACGAAGGCATTGACCTGGTTCCACAGATCCTTGCAAACAATGCCCGTGCTTTTATTATTGTGGCACGAAAGCTGAAAGAGCTTGGCTACGAGGAAGTGAACCTGAATGCCGGCTGCCCCTCGGGCACTGTTTTTTCCAAGCATAAAGGGGCCGGCATGCTTTCGGATCTGATGAGCTTTGGCCAGTTTCTTGACGCAGTTTATGCCGCCACCGATCTTAAGATCAGCATCAAAACTCGCATGGGCGTAAGCTCCACGGCCGAATTTGAGGACCTGGCTGAGTTATATTCCCGCTACCCCATTCACAGCCTTACGATTCATGCCCGTGACCGGTTGGGAATGTACAAGAGCCTGCCGGACCTGGAAATGTACCGCAAGTACGCCTCTTCATTTCCATTTCCCGTATTTTACAACGGCAACATCTTTTCTCCCGATGATGTGCAGCGCGCTTCTAACGAGCTCAGCGGCAGCGCCGGGCTGATGATCGGCCGCGGTGCCGTTGCAAATCCAGCCCTGTTCCGCGTACTGGCAGGTGGAGCGGAGCTTAGCGCAGATGAACTGCGCAATTTTCATGATACCTTTCTTCACACGCTTCTTTCGGATGGGCTGTTTGAAAACTTTGCCATCAATCGTATGAAAGAACTTTGGTATTACATGATCTGCTGCTATCCGGAAGCAGCAAAAGAATATAAAGCATTAAACAAGTCGCGTAAGCTTGCCGATTACCAGATTGCAGTCAACGCCCTTTTCCGGACCCGATTTGTTTGCAGCTACTTCAGCCATGAACAGCAGCTGCACTAAGGAGGCAGCATTTGAAAACAATAAAATTCATGTGGCTCCCCTGCTTGCTGTTCAGCCTGCTGCTGTTTACCGCCGGCTGCGGAACAGGGCAAACTTCTGCCGATGCTTCAAAGGGAATCGATTATTCCCAAACCGAAGTCCGCATGGTGCTGCAGTCGGAAGAAGATCTTCAGGAGCTGGAACGATACAGCAATGTGATGGCCGCTGACCTGCGCGGCAGCAATGAAGAGCTTGTACACCAGTATATGCAGGCTCATCCCCAGGTTTCGGTTCAGTATACCGTCACACTTGCCTCTGCCGCCAATTCCGCCGCTTTCAGCAGCAGCACCAGCAGCATGGAGCTGCAGGATGCATCCCTGGTCGACGCACTGATTCATAAGGCAGAATGCTTTGAACAGCTGAAAATGATTCAAATCACTGATCCTGCCATTACCGCACAGCAGTATTTTCAGCTGAAAGACACCTTCCCGCATGCATTTATCTGTTACAGCATCAGCAATGAATTGGGAACCATTCTTCCGGAGTCCGCCGCATTAGACCTCACAGGCCTTCAGGAAGCAGATTTTGCAGCGGCATACGGATTTATTGCCGCGATGCCAAATCTTTCGTATGTTAGGCTTACGGATGATAATAACGAAAACCGGGTTGCCTTACAGGATGCAGTCCAACTGGCTACTGACTTCCCTGCAATTGACTTTGATTACAGGATCGACCTGTACGGGCAAAACGTTTCGATCTGCAGCACGCAGCTGATTTTTAACCTTGTGCCGATTGGAAACGAAGGTGTCCCTCAGCTTAGGGAAATGATCCGCAGCTTCCCACGCTTAAACTACCTTCGCTTAGAGCAGTGCGGTATCGATTCTGCTGTGCTCGAAGACCTGAACCATGAGTTCCCCACGATTGATGTAGTATGGCGTATCTTTTTTAACGCATACAGCTGTTTGACCGATGTAACCAAAATTCTTGCCTCTGGTTCGGTTACCGACGCAGATACCGAAGACCTGAAATACTGCCACCGTGTTCGGTGGATCGATCTTGGTCACAACGACATAACCAATATCGATTTTGTTTGGGGAATGCCGGAGATCGAGGTTGCCATTTTTGCCGGCACAAAGCTGAAAAACATCGAACCGATTGCCAATTGTCCCAAGCTGGAATATTTTGAAATTTTCGGCACCAATGTAACCGATATCTCTCCTTTGGCATCCTGCCCAGGCCTTGAACATTTTAATTTCAGCTTTATGAACGGCCTTACCGATGTTTCCGTGCTGCTGCAGCTGACGAATCTGAAACGCGTGTGGTGCGGGCATAACAACGTTCGGATCTATAAAGATATGAAAAAGTTTATGGAGATGTACCCCGACTGTGAGGTAAGCCTCTATAACGAAAATTCCACCGGCAACGGATGGCGCTACGAACGCGATGGTGTTACTCGCGTTCCCCGTTATGAGCTTTTAGCCCAGCAGTTTGGTTATGATGAGAAAGCATATTCCTGGTGGTAACAAACCGGGAGTATGCAATCAAAAAAAATCCTGAAGAGAATTTCTCTTCAGGATTTTTTGTTTGATTTAAAGATTGAATCAGACGAGTTCGATGACAGCTACTTCAGCAGCATCGCCGCGGCGTGCGCCGAGACGGGTGATGCGGGTGTAACCACCGTTACGCTCTGCATACTTGGGAGCGATTTCGTCGAAAACCTTCTTGGCAACATCTTCACGAGTGATGAAGCTGAGAGCCTGGCGGTAAGCAGCCAGATCCTTTGCCTTGCCAAGGGTGATCATCTTTTCAGCCAAAGGAGCGATCTCCTTTGCGCGAGTAATGGTAGTTTCCATACGGCCATTGTCCAGAAGATCAGTTACCTGCTGGCGGAGCATTGCCATACGCTGATCAGTGGTCTTGCCGAGTTTTCTAGTTCCGGGCATGATTGCATTTCCTCCTTCTTGAGAAATCGATTACTGAACGTCTTCAGATGCAAGGGAAAGACCCATAGCAGCCAGTTTATGAACTACTTCTTCCAGGGACTTTCTGCCAAGGTTACGGACTTTAATCATCTCGTCCTCGGTCTTGCTAACCAGATCAGCAACAGTATTGATATTAGCGCGTTTGAGGCAGTTAAAGCTTCTTACAGAAAGGTCAAGCTCTTCAATCGTCATGGTGAGCTTGTCATCCTTAACCTCTTCGGTAGGCTCAACAACGATGGGGCTGTTGCCTACGTTCTCAGAGAGGTCTGTAAAGAGAGTAAAGTGATCGCAGAGAATCTTTGCACCCAGAGAGACAGCATCACGTGCGGACATGGTCTTGTCAGTCCATACTTCCAGGGTGAGCTTATCGAAGTCAGTCTGGTTGCCTACACGAGTGTTTTCAACTGTGTAGTTTACCTTCAGAACCGGGGTGTAAATGGAGTCGATAGGAATGGTTCCAATGGGAGTCTGAGCATTCTTGTTCTTATCTGCGGAGATGTATCCTCTGCCATGATCCAGAACCAGCTCCATACTGAGAGCGCCGTCAGGACCAAGGGTGGCAATGGGATGATCGGGGTTGAGGATCTCAACTTCGGAATCAGCCTTGATATCGCCAGCAGTAACAACTCTTTCGCCGGAAGCTTCAATGTAAACGGTCTTAGGACCATCGGAATAAAGCTTGGCAATAATGCTCTTAACATTAAGAACGATCTCGGTTACGTCTTCTTTTACACCGGGAATTGTTGAAAATTCATGCTGAACACCTGCAATTTTGATGCTGGTGAAAGCAGTGCCGGGAAGGGAGGAGAGAAGAACTCTGCGCAAAGAGTTACCAAGTGTAGTGCCGTAGCCACGCTCAAGAGGTTCGATCACATACTTGCCGTAAGACGGATCTGTCGGTGTTTCAACACACTCTATACGCGGCTTTTTAATTTCGATCATATAGTTATATAACCCTCCTTTAAGATATACGCCAATAAATTGGCGTGCGCGGTGTAACGGTGAACGCTATGATGAGAGGGTGTAACTTACTTGGAGTACAACTCGACGATGAGGTGCTCTTCGATAGGCATATCGAAGTCTTCTCTTGCGGGGTAAGCAACTACCTTTGCCTCATTGTTGTTCTTATCATACTCAAGCCACTTGGGAACAGGAATTGCCTCGTTAGCTTCAATATTTGCTTTGAACTTCTCAATGCTGCGGCTCTTTTCTCTGAGAGCGATGGTCATACCGGGCTTCACCTGGAAGCTGGGGATGTTGACCTTGCGGCCATTGACAACGATGTGGCCGTGGTTGACCATCTGGCGAGCTTCACGACGGGTGGAAGCATAACCAAGACGGAACACGACGTTGTCGAGGCGGCGCTCAACAAGGCTCAGCAGGTTGTCGCCAGTCTTGCCGGGCATGGTGGAAGCCTTTTCGAAGTAACCACGGAACTGCTTCTCCAGAATGCCGTAAACAAACTTGACCTTCTGCTTCTCTTCGAGCTGTGCAGCGTATTCGGACTTTTTCTTTCTGACCTGACCCTTGGGATTGCGGATGGTGGTCTTCTTGTCATAGCCCATATATGCGGGGGAAACATCAAGTGCCTTCAGGCGCTTTGCAACATGATCTCTATTCTTTGCCATTGTAATAAATCCTCCTTTTCTAGATCAGACGCGACGTCTTTTCGGAGGACGGCATCCATTGTGGGGGATGGGGGTGCAATCCTTGATCATGGTGACCTCAAGACCTGCGGTCTGGAGTGCACGGATTGCTGCTTCACGTCCGGAACCGGGACCCTTAACGAAAACTTCAACAGTCTTCAGGCCATGCTCCATAGCTGCCTTTGCGGCAGTCTCAGCTGCAGTCTGTGCTGCGAACGGAGTGGACTTTTTGCTGCCACGGAAGCCAAGTCCGCCAGCAGATGCCCAAGAAATTGCATTACCCTGGGTATCGGTAATAGTGACCATAGTGTTATTGAAGGAAGAGCTGATATGAACCTGACCCTTTTCAATGTTCTTGCGCTCTCTTCTACGAGTTCTAACAACCTTTTTCTGGTTCTTTGCTGCCATTGTTCATATCCCTCCTTACTTCTTCTTATTTGCGATGGTGCGTTTCGGGCCCTTGCGGGTACGAGCGTTGGTCTTGCTTCTCTGGCCGCGAACGGGCAGACCACGACGATGGCGCTGTCCACGGTAGCAGCCGATCTCGGTCAGGCGCTTGATATCAAGTGCGGTCTGACGGCGGAGGTCGCCTTCTACGATGTAGTGCTGGTCAATGCACTCACGCAGCTTTGCTTCTTCTTCATCAGTGAGGTCTTTTACGCGGGTGTCAGGGTTGATTCCGGTCATTTCCAGAATTTTGGTTGCGCTTGTTCTGCCAATACCATAGACATAAGTAAGACCAATTTCAATTCTTTTGTCCTTGGGCAGGTCAACGCCGGCTATACGTGCCATATTTCGATCATCCTTTCGAATAATTGTTCCTGCGTTTTCAGCATGCCCGCTTGTTCCCGCCGGAGGGAGCGGATCTGCCGCGCAGTCTTTTTTTATAAGGACAAGGCTTATTGAGGCAGTATCCGAATGGACTTACCTCACCTAGTCGCGTTTAGATAGTATACACCTTTATGTCTTGTAAATCAAGCCATAAATGGCATTTCCGGTCAAAATATTTTGACCGGAAAATGCTTTTATTTGTTGCGATCAGCCCTGGCGCTGCTTGTGCTTGGGGTTCTCGCAGATGACCATAACTTTACCCTTGCGCTTGATGATCTTGCACTTTTCGCACATGGGCTTTACGGAAGGTCTGACTTTCATTTAATTTACCTCCTACTTGCTTCTCCAGACAATTCTGCCTCTGGTGATATCATACGGTGACATCTGCACCGTAACTTTATCGCCCGGCAGGATTCTGATAAAGTTCATCCTGAGTTTTCCGGAAATATGTGCCAGAATGATGTGGCCATTGCCGATATCTACCTGGAACATTGTATTGGGCAGGGATTCTACGACCGTGCCCTCAAGTTCGACTACATCGTCTTTTGCCAAAGTAATTTTCCTCCAAGTCGGTCTGAGTGATTAGTAAAAAATATCATCTGCCATTGTCAGGATCTCGGGTTCGCCGTCGGTAATGACGATAGTGTTTTCGTAATGTGCGCTGAGCTTTCCGTCTGCTGTAACTACAGTCCAGTCGTTTGCCAGAACATTTACGAGGTAATCACCCTGGCAGATCATAGGTTCGATCGCCAGTGTCATTCCTTTTACAAGGCGGGGATTGACCCGCTGACCAAATCGTCTCATTTCCCGGTCGATCCTGTAATTCGGGACCTCGGGTGCTTCATGCAGCTCTTTACCCACGCCGTGCCCAACATAGTCACGCACAACAGAGTAACCGCGGCTTTCGCAATAATCCTGTATTGCTGCTCCGATATCACCGATGCGATACCCTACCTTTGCAAACTTAAGGCCTTCGAAAAAGCTCTCTCGTGTTACTCGGATCAGGTCTTTCGCTTCCTGACTGATCTCGCCGCAGCCGTAGGTTCCCGCACAGTCACCAACGTAACCGTTCACTGTGGCACCTACATCGACAGAAACGATATCTCCGTTTCTTACGACTCGTTTTCCAGGAATACCGTGTATGACTTCTTCGTTTACAGAAATACAGGCACTGCCAGGAAATCCTGCATAATTCAGGAAGGTCGGCCGGCCGCCGTTCTTTACGATATAATCATGCACATATTTGTCGATCTGTTTTGTTGTCACGCCATCTTTGATCGCCTGACGTGCAATGGTTCTTGCACCGGCTGTGATCTTTCCGGCCTGACGCATCAGCTCGATCTCTGCAGCTGATTTGATCGTAATGCTTTCAGACATTTTTTCAAATCCCCAGAGTGTTTTTAATCACTGTGGTAGTTGCATCGATTGTGGGCTGGTTTTCAACTGTTGCCAGTTTTCCTCTTTCTGCATAGAAAGCCTTCAGAGGCTCAGTTTCACGATGATAGGTCTCAAGACGTGCCTTAACAGTCTCGGGAGCATCGTCAGCGCGAATAGTGAGCTCTCCACCGCAGAAATCGCAGATGCCTTCCTGCTTGGGAGGATTGGATACAACGTGGAAGGTCTGGCTGCAGTTCTTGCAGGTTCTTCTGCCGGACATGCGGGCGATGATCACTTCGTCATCCACTTCAATGGAAAGTGCGGTATCGATCTCGATACCCTGCTTTTCCATAGCTTCAGCCTGGGGAATCGTGCGGGGCACGCCGTCAAGAATATAACCGTTCTTGCAGTCATCCTTGGCAAGACGCTCTTCGATGATTCCCATAATAACAGAGTCGGGAACCAGAGCTCCGGCTTCGATGAATGCTTTTGCCTGGAGACCTACGGGCGTGCCATCTTTGATGGCAGCCCGCAGGATATTGCCTGTGGATATCGTCGGGATCTGAAGTTCTCTGCTGAGGATCTCAGCCTGTGTACCTTTACCGGCACCGGGTGCACCTAAAAGTATCAGTTTCATATTACGCCTCTCAATCAAGGAATCCCTTGTAATTACGCATGAGCAGCTGTGCCTCAAGTGCACGAACCGTCTCAAGTGCTACACCAACAACGATGATGATGGAAGTACCGCCGAGGGACAGGTTAGTGAGTGCGGAGGTGGAGCTGAATACGGACACCAGAATGGGGACCGTGGCGATGATGCCCAGATACAGTGCACCAAACAGAGTGATCTTGTTCAGAACCTTCTGAATGAATTCGCTGGTCGGCTTGCCGGGACGGAAGCCGGGAATGTATCCGCCGTTCTTCTTCAGGTTGTTTGCTACTTCGATCGGGTTGAACTGGATCGTGGAGTAGAAATAAGCAAAGAAGATGATCAGAGCGAAATAGATGATTGCATAGGGAATCGAACGAGTGGATGCCCATGCAGAATTGGAGTGACCGGTGAAAGCAGCGATGGTTGCAGGCAGAGATGCGATAGACTGAGCAAAAATGATGGGCATAACGCCGGACATATTCACCTTCATGGGAAGATGAGTGCTCTGTCCGCCATACATCTTGCGGCCAACAACTCTCTTTGCGTACTGAACAGGAATTCTGCGTTCTGCGTCATTGACGAAAACGATCAGAACGATGATTGCCAGTGCGCCCAGATACATCAGCACTGCAACATACCAGGGCAGAGCGCCGCTGATCATGTTACGGATGGTGCTGAAGATGCTGGAGGGGAAGCGGGATACGATGCTTGCAAACAGGATCATGGAGATACCGTTGCCAATACCGTGCTCGCTGATCTGCTCGCCGAGCCACATAATGAGTGCAGAACCGGAGGTAAAGGTCAGTACAATGACGATTGCAGGCAGAATGCCAGCTCCTTCTGCAGTCAGAAGACCGTTATTCTTAATCAGCATGTAGTAACCGAAGCCCTGAAGAAGGCCGATTGCTACGGTGGAGTAACGGGTGATAGCAGCAATCTTCTTCTTGCCTTCCTCGCCCTCTTCCTTGCTCATACGCTCCAGTGCAGGAATTGCAATGCAGAGCAGCTGGATAATAATGGAAGCATTGATGTAGGGCTGGATGGACAGTGCGAAAATTGTTGCCTGGGAGAAAGCACCGCCGGACATGGTATCCAGCAGGCCCAGAACAGTGTTCTGGAGATAAGTGAAGTAAGTTGCAAGTGCAGCGAGATTAACGTAAGGTACAGGAACGGCATTGCCGATACGATAGAGCAATACAATAAAAAGGGTGAAGAGGATCTTCTTGCGGAGTTCTTCTACATGCCATGCATTGCGTAAAGTCTGTAGCACTTAGATCACCTCTGCCTTTCCACCGGCCGCCTCGATCTTCTGTTTTGCGGTTTCGGAGAAAGCAGCAGCTTTAACGGTAACATTCTTTACGGTCAGTTCGCCGTTGCCGAGGAACTTAACACCGTAGGTGCACTTGGAAAGGATGCCCTTGTTGAGAAGCATTTCTACATCAACAACTGCGCCATCCTCAAACTTGTTCAGAACATCAACGTTTACTGCGTCAAGACGCTTTGCGAAAATGTTGTTGAAACCGCGCTTGGGGATACGACGTGCGAGAGGCATCTGGCCGCCTTCAAATCCGATGCGGGTGCCGCCGCCGCTGCGAGCCTTCTGGCCCTTGTGTCCACGACCTGCGGTCTTGCCGTTACCGGTTGCATGGCCTCTGCCCTTGCGCTTGTTAACATGGGTGGAGCCGGCTACGGGAGAAAGATCATTAATAAACATTCTCTTGCCCTCCTTATGCTTCTTCTTCAACCTTCAGCAGATAGCCGATCTTGGCGATCTTGCCGCGGGTCTGGGGATTGTCGGGCTGAACAGTCTCGTTGCCGATCTTGTGCAGGCCCAGGGAATTAGCAGTTGCGACATGGCTGTCGAGTCTGCCGTTGAGGCTCTTTACGAGCTTGATCTTAAGCTTTGCCATATTCGTATCCTCCTCTTAGCCCTGAATCTCTTCAGGAGTCTTGCCTCTGATTGCTGCAACCTGAGCTGCATCGCGCAGAGACTTGAGGCCTGCCATAGTGGCTGCAACAACGTTTGCGGGGTTGTTGGTGCGCAGGCACTTGGTACGAATGTTCTTAATGCCGGCTGCTTCAATTACAGCACGGACAGCACCGCCGGCGATAACGCCAGTGCCTTCGGGTGCGGGCTTGAGCAGAACGCGGCCTGCGCCGAATGCGCCGATGACTTCGTGAGGAATGGTGCTTCCCTGAAGGGTAACATTGACCATGTTCTTCTTGGCATCTTCAAGACCCTTGCGGATTGCTTCGGAAACTTCGCTTGCCTTGCCCATACCGTAGCCGACGCGGCCCTTGCCATCGCCAACAACAACAAGTGCGGAGAACTTAGCAACACGACCGCCCTTAACGGTCTTGCTGACGCGGTTGAGGGAAACTACCTTTTCAATGTACTCGGACTGAGGCTTCTCTTCGCGACGGTCCTTTCTCTCGTTATTATATGCCATTTTAGTTATCCCCCTTTCTTAGAACTTCAGGCCGCCTTCGCGGGCGCCTTCTGCCAGTGCCTTGACACGGCCGTGATAAATGTAACCACCGCGGTCAAACACGACTTCTTCAATGCCCTTCTGCAGAGCGCGCTCTGCAATAACAGCACCGATCTTCTTTGCGGCATCGCAATTGCCGCCATTGCCTTCGAATGCCTTCTCAACGGTGGAAGCAGCAACGAGAGTGTTGCCGGCTACGTCATCGATGATCTGAGCATAGATGTTGGCTTCGCTGCGGAAAACGCAGAGACGGGGTCTCTCAGCAGTGCCGGAGATCTTGCCACGTACTCTGTTGTGGCGCTTAATGCGCTGTCCTCTGGTATCAGGTCTTTTAATCATTCAGGCACACCTCCGTTTACTTAGCACCGGTCTTGCCTTCTTTGCGGCGGATAACTTCGTAGTCATACTTGATGCCCTTGCCCTTGTAAGGCTCAGGAGGACGCTTGCTACGAACTTCAGCTGCAAACTGGCCAACCTTCTGCTTGTCGATACCCTTGATAACGATGTGGTTAGCATCGGGAACATCGATCTGAATGTCGTCGTTCTCAGAAACCTTAACAAGGTGAGAGTAACCGAGGTTCAGAACCAGTTCCTTGCCCTCTTTGCTTGCGCGGTAACCAACACCGTTGATCTCCAGCTTCTTTTCAAAGCCGTTGGTTACGCCGGTAACCATGTTGTCGATCAGGGTTCTGGACAGACCGTGCAGAGAGCGGTTCTCTTTGGTATCGTCGGGACGCTTAACAGTGAGGACGCCTTCGTTGATTTCGATGATCATCTGGGGAACGATGTCGCGTACCAGGGTGCCCTTGGGGCCCTTAACGGTAACATGGTTCTTGCCTTCGACCTTAACTTCAACACCAGCGGGGATGGTAATGGGTGCTCTACCGATTCTTGACATCTTGTTTCCTCCTTACCAAATGAACGCAAGGACTTCGCCGCCAACGTTCAGCTTACGAGCCTGCTTGTCGGTCATGACGCCCTTGGAAGTGGAGATGATTGCAATGCCAAGACCCTTCAGAACACGGGGAAGCTCGTCTGCACCTGCATAGATGCGAAGACCGGGCTTGCTGACGCGACGGAGGCCCTGGATAGCCTTTTCTTTGCCGGGGAGATACTTAAGGGTTACGCGGATAACGCCCTGAGTGCCATCATCAATGATCTGGTAGTTCTTGATGTAGCCTTCGTCCAGAAGAATCTGGGCAATTGCCTTCTTCATCTTGGAAGCGGGGACGTCAACGGTTTCATGCTTAGCGCTGCCGGCGTTGCGGATGCGGGTAAGCATATCTGCAATGGGGTCGGTGATCTGCATAGAGTTTATCCTCCTAATTTAGAGTTACCGCGGTCTTTGACCGTCGGTTTTGGCGACGAGGTTCCATGCCAATACTTGATTGGCCATGGCCTTTCGTCATCCGTTTATATTTGCAGGCGGGAGTGATCGGCTCCCGCCATACAAAACAGAAAGAAATTGGTTAAGGAACGAATTCCTTAGAAGCTTGCCTTTCTTACACCGGGGATCTGGCCCTTGTAAGCCAGCTCGCGGAAGCAGATACGGCAGATGCCGTAGTTGCGCAGGTAAGCGTGGGGACGACCGCAGATCTTGCAGCGGTTGTACTTGCGGGTGGAGAACTTAGCAGGAGCCTGCTGCTTCAGAATCATAGATTTCTTAGCCATTGTATTTCGTCCTCCTTAGTTTGCGAAGGGAGCGCCCATGAGCTTGAGCAGCTCGCGTGCCTCTTCATCGGTCTGAGCGGTGGTGGTGATTGCGATGTTCATACCGCGCAGCTTTTCGATCTTATCGTACTCGATTTCGGGGAAGATGATCTGTTCCTTCAGGCCCAGGCTGTAGTTGCCGCGGCCGTCGAATGCTTCTGCGGAGATGCCGCGGAAGTCACGTACACGGGGAAGAGCAACGTTGAACAGTCTGTCCAGGAACTCCCACATGCGATCCTGGCGGAGGGTGACTTTAACGCCAACCTTCATGCCTTCACGCAGCTTGAAGTTTGCAACGGACTTTCTTG
>JAKSSN010000032.1 GCA_024403095.1 Oscillospiraceae bacterium | reverse complement strand
ACAGCGGTCCTGCCGCCCCCGGCAATCATTACATTCTTAATTGTTTTCTTCTGCCTGCCAAGAGCTGCAAAAAATTTTCGCAGTTCACGGGATTCTCCCGCAATGTTCAGCCGGTCGCCATGCTTCAGTTCAAACAGGCCGTTGGGAATATACGCCTCGCCCTCCCGTTCTACTACATCCACCAGCACTCTGGCATTGAATTTTGCTCCCAGGTCTTTCAGTTTTACCCCGTCCAGAGGGCCTCCGTTGCCAACCACATGCTCTGCAATTTCAAGGCTGCCCTTTGAAAAGTTATCCACGCGAACTGCACCGGGGAAGCGCAGCGTACGTGAAATTGCCTTTGCACACTCCATATCCGGGTTAATGATGCGATTAATTCCCAACGTGTCGCGGATAAAGGCCGTGCTTCGCCCATATTGCGGATCGCGAACTCTGGCAACTGTATTCTTCACACCCAGCTTACCCGCAGTAACTGCACAAAGCATGTTTACTTCATCCTGCGCTGTTGCAGCAATCAGAAAATCTGCGTTCTGCACCCCCGCCTCGGTAAGTACTTCGGGGTCAGTCGCACTGCCTTCTACACAGATCACATCCAGCATGTTGGAAAGGTTATTGATCTGGTCGGCATCCCGTTCGATCACAGTAACATCATGGCCGTCCTCCGACAGCATTCTTGCTGCAGCAAATCCAATTTTTCCGGAGCCGACAACTATTATTTTCATACCGTTTCTCCTGAGCCAGTTTTTCCCGATTATATCATAGGATTCTTTGTTTGCACAAGACATCAATGGCCGTACAGTTGGTTCTGAAAACCTTGTTTCCGGCTAAAAACTGTGCTAATATTAAACTTCAGATAATCATTGGGAGGTGCTTATTTCATGCATTTGAAACGATCCGCCGGTGTTGCGCTTTCTGGAATAGCCGCTGCTGCAGGGCTGGTATCTGCAAGCACCTACCGCAAGGTGTTTCGCCGCAGCAAAACGTCTGCGATCACGGAGCAGCTCTGTCCCGATTCCGATTTTCTGGCTGCACAGGCCGCCGCAGCTGAACGGCTCCGCGCCCGTCCCTGCACCCGGCACTGCATCCGCAGCACATCCGGTGCAATGCTTTATGGCTGGTATTATTGCTGCCGAAGGACCCCCTGCGGCAAAGTTGCCGTGATCCTTCACGATTACCAGTCAAACCATCTGCAGGCCGCCGGCATGATCTCGGAGTATTATTTTAGCCGGGGCTTTGATGTATTCTGTCCCGACCATGCCGCCCATGGTGAAAGTGAAGGCTCCCGCATTGGTTTTGGAAGCTACGAGACCAGCGACTGCCTTGCCTGGCTGGATCTTCTGATCAGCATCTATGGCAAAGACCTGCAGATCGTTCTGCACGGTTTCTCCATGGGGGCTTCCATTGCCTGCCGCATGAGCAGCAAGGTTCCTGCCGCCGTGCGTTTTATTGTAAGCGACAGTGCGTTTACTTCCGCTTTTGCTGCGATTCGCAATTCCTCGAACGGCATTGCGCTCCCGCTTCGTGTACTCAACTGGTTTGGAGGCAGTTACGATCTTGCCACCGACACCGATGCACGTTTCCGGCTTGCTTCCGCCCGCTGCCCCATACTGTTTATTCACGGTGAAAAAGACCCTCTGGTTCCCCTGACCCACACCCTTGAACTTTATGAGCACTGCAGCTCTGCCAAAGCCTCTCTGCTGGTGCCGGAAGCCGGCCATTGTACTTCGTTCTATTGCGCCCCGGACCTCTATTCCGCCCGACTGGACGCCTTTGCAAAAAAATACATTGTCTGAACCGGAAAGGATTTTTTCCATGCTTGATTTGCTTGATTACCTGAAAAACATAAAAATCAATATGAACGCACTGGAAACCACGCTCTATGTGCTGTGCGGAGGATTTTTCGGTGTATTTTCCCGCTGGATGCAGAACATGCTTGCCTTTGACGAAAACGGTCTTCCCGAGAGCAGCTTCTGGAACATCGCGGTGCCTTTGGTCTGTGTTGCCGCTGCCTATCTTTACCACAGAATGATCAAGGGACTTCACAGCCGGCGCTTCACGCATGAAGAAGGCTTCACTTCGGTATTTTCCAATACCGGCCGGCTCTTTGCCATTGCCCGCTATGCCATCGGTGCCCTTATGGTAATTGGAGCGGCTCTGCTGTTTGCCTCGAGCGAGGTGGATAAAAACAGTCTCTGGCTGAGGATCCTTTCTGTTCTCTGCGTTTTGGCCGGTGTTTCCTATTCTCTTTTTCTGCGCGAAGCAAACCTGGAAACTCCTGCTGTAAAAAAACTGTGTCTCTACACTCTGTGTCCCATCGTTGCATTTGGCTTTTGGCTGGTCACCACTTATAAGATCAATGCCTACAACAGTGTTACCTGGAGTTTTGGCTACGAGATCATTGCTGTCTGCTTTATCATCATTGCATTGTATCGCATTGCCGGCTATCCCTATGGGAAACCGGACTTCAACCGCACTCTTTTCTTTGTGATGCTTGGCGGTTTCTTTTCCGTTGCTGTTCTGGCAGACGAGCGTGATCTTGGTATGTCGGTCATGTTCCTTGCCACCGCCGGGTATTTTCTTGATCTTACGTGGATCATGGTTCATAACATGCATCAGAAGGCTGCTCTGAATGAGCCCATCACGCTGGAGCAGAGCAACGGGCTTGATGCTCACGGTTTTGAACACCTGAACCGCTGATTTCATAAACGATCCGATTCATAAAACGAGAGAACGCACAGCATATGCTGTGCGTTCTCTCGTTTTACAATTTTATGATCTCGGTTACCAGAAGCCGGTTTTCTTCCACACGGAAGCGGATATTCATCCCTCCAAAGTCCATTCCATACACCCGCTCGCTGTCGTTCTGGTAGCGTGGGCGCGGATCATTCTCCAGCACGCCCCGCAGAGCAGCTCTTTTTTCTTCGGGGATCTGCTCTTCCAGTCCGGGGGCAAAATTCACCTCCAGCTGATATCCGCTGTCCGGAGCAAAGCCGCTGCTTGCCTCCGGATGGCTGTCGGCATACGGGATATAGGGCTTGATGTCCAGAATCGGCGTCCCGTCCATCATATCCACACCGGCTACCCGCAGTACGGTTCCATTTTCTGCCGTGCGTTCCACACCAAGCAGCCGAACACAGGACATGGCAATGTTGTTCGGCCGAAAAGGACTTCTGGTTGCAAACACGCCCATACGAACATTTCCCCCCAGGCGAGGCGGACGTACGGTTGGCGACCATTCACTGCGTACCGCTTTATGAAACTGCCAGATGATCCACAGATGGGAAAACTCTTCAATTCCCCGCAGCGCATCATCCACCCGGAATTCGGGTTCAAATATAATGGTGCCTTCCAGCTCTTCTACGATTCCCGCCTGACGGGGAACGCCGAACTTATCCGGCAGATCGGTATGCATCACCGCAATGGGGCGAATCAGAATCTGCTCCATGACATCTCCCCCTCTTACATCAGAACCGAAAGGCTGATTCCGTTCACCAGAGCATGCAGCATGACCGGCGTCCAGATAGAGCTTGATCTTTCATACCCTCGGCAGATCATGTAGGAGATCGGCAGATACTGAATCAGATACAGCCAGTACTTTGGGTCCTGAACTGCAAAGCTCCACACATGGTAGACCGCAAAGATCAGCATACTGGCAACATAGGCAGCCGCCCGGTTATAACGGTGGAAAAAGCCAAAAATTCCGGCGCGAAAAATTCCTTCTTCCAAAATTGGAGCAAGGATCACAGCCATGGCTGTGATCTGGCCCCGGTTGATCTGTGCAAGACCTGCTACCGCAGCAGTGTTCGGGTTCCCTGCCGGGTCACCCACCAGGCTGTAAAGCAGCGGGCCTATGATCATATTGCAGCAGAAATAAAAGCCGTAACCAACGATCACCTCGTGCAGGCAGAAAAGGAAGCGGTCACAGAGCATATCATAATCGCGGCGAAAGAATCGGCCAAGGACGATCATCATATACACCGCGCCAATCGAATACACCAGAAAATTGCCCGTACTTTCTGTCAGTTGTCCGGAAAGCACAAAACTCGTCAGCAGCCGCGGAAGGATCCAGATGTGCATGGGCAGAGCAAGCAGGCACAGGATCGTCTCCGGCACCGTAAGCCGGCTTGTAAATGGCGGAAATATCACGATTCTTTTCATCAGGCACGCACCTTCTGCTGAAGCTCGTGAAGCAGATTCAGTGCTTCCAGGGGCGTAAGCGAATTCAGATCGGCCGTAGCGAGGATCGTTCTTACTTCTTCTGCACCAACATCTGCAATGCTGATGCGATTATCCTCCGGCAGTTTCCGGTCAAACTCGATCGCTGCTCCGTTCGCTGTAAGTTCCTTCAGGTAGGACTTTGCCTTGCTGATGATGCTGTCAGGAATGCCCGCCAGCTTGGCTACTTCAATACCATAGCTTTCGTCCGCAGCTCCGCGCACGATTTTGCGCAGGAATACCAGGGTTCCGCCCTGTTTGCGGGCCGTAATATTGTAGTTTCGCACACCGCCGATCTGCCCCTCCAGAGCAGACAGTTCGTGATAATGGGTAGCAAACATGGTCTTTGCACCCAGTTTCTTTTTATCTGCGCAGTACTCCAGCACAGCGCGTGCAATTGCCATACCATCGTAGGTAGAGGTTCCTCTGCCAATTTCATCCAGGATCAGCAGGGAAGATGCTGTTGCGCTCTTCAGAATATTTGCCATTTCATTCATTTCCACCATAAAGGTCGATTGACCGGAAGCCAGGTCATCCGAGGCGCCGATTCGGGTAAAGACTCGGTCGACCAGACCGATGGTAGCGCTCTTCGCGGGAACGAACGAGCCCATCTGGGCCATCAGCACGATCAGCGCCGTCTGGCGCATATAGGTGGACTTACCAGCCATGTTGGGGCCGGTCACAATGGCAACGGTATCTTCTTTCTGGTTCAGGTAGGTATCATTCGGCACAAACAGCACATCCTTCAGCGTCTGCTCCACCACGGGATGGCGTCCGTCCAGGATCTGAATCGTTCCGGATACATCCACTTCCGGCATCGTATAGCCGTTTCTTACGGCCGTCTCAGCAAGCGCGCACAAAGCATCCAGCCTTGCAACCGCCTCTGCCGTTTTCTGGATGCGGTCCACCTTCGCCGCAATGCTGTTGCGAATTGCAATAAAACCATCGTATTCCAGGGAGTTGATCCGCTCGCGGGCATTCAAAAGCGAGTTTTCCAGCTCCTTCAGCTCCGGCGTAAAATAACGCTCATTGGAGACCAGAGTCTGCTTGCGAATATATTCGGCGGGGATGTTCGCCTCGCCGGCAGAACGCGGCACATCAATAAAGTAACCAAACACCTTATTGTAGCCAATCTTCAGTTTTTTGATTCCGGTGCGTTCACGTTCACGGGCTTCCAGCTCCGTAACCATCTGAGCGCCATTATCCCGCATATTGCGCAGCATATCCAGTTCCTCTGACCAGCCGGCGCGCATAATGCCGCCTTCGCGAACAGAAAACGGAGGGTCTTCACACACCGCAGCATCAATTTCCTCCCGCACATCCTCCAGCAGGTCCATTCCTGCGATCTCGCGCAGCTCCTGGGAGTGTGAGCCTTCTAGCAGCCCGCTCAGCCGGGGAAGAACTGCTGCACAGTTTGCAATGGCGCGCAGGTCTCTGCCGCCCGCAGTTCCGTATACTGTGCGGCCAACCAGGCGCTGCAGATCATTGATGCCTTTCAGCGTTTCGATCATCTCGCCCCGGCGCACATGGTCCTGTACCAGCTCGTCCACAGCAGAAAGGCGGCGGCGGATCGCCACCACAGAAAGCAGCGGACGCTCTACCCAAGAGCGCAGCATTCTGCCGCCCATGGGAGTTTTTGTCTTATCCAGTACCCAGAGCAGTGAGCCCTTCTTTTCACCGCTGCGCAGCGATTCTGTAAGCTCCAGGCTGCGGCGGGTCGTCCAGTCCAGCTCCATATACCGCCCGCCATAGAATACGTCCAGGCGGTTGATATGATTCATGTCGCATTTCTGGGTGCGCTCGATATAGGCAAGCAGTGCCCCTGCTGCGCAAACCGCACTTTCGCCGGTTCCGCACTCGTCCACACTTGCAAACCCGAAGCGGCTGCAGACACGTGCTGCAGACGGCATATACTCAAAGCCGCCGTTATCCCGCTCGATCATCGCATCCAGCTTTTTCGAAAGGAACTCCGTGATCATACGGCTGTCTGCTGCCCCGGCAGAAAGTACTGCCTCCTTGGGAGCAAAGCGGCCCAGTTCATTTACAATATGGCCCGCCGCATCTGCATCAAACGCAGCGCAGCAGAATTCGCCCGTGGTAATGTCGCACACCGCAATGCCGCCGTCGCTCACGCCAAGCTGTACTGCACAGATGTAATTGCTGCGGTTTTCCTCCAGCATAGAGCTTTCTGTCACGGTTCCCGGCGTGATCACGCGGATCACATCGCGTTTCACGAGGCCCTTCGTCAGGGCAGGGTCTTCCATCTGCTCGCAGATGGCAACTTTGTAGCCTTTTGCGATCAGCCGTGCAATATAGGTTTCGCAGCTGTGGTAGGGAACCCCGCACATAGGCGTGCGTTCTTCCGGGTTTTCCACGGTTCGGTCGCGCGTGGTAAGTGCAATATCCAGTTCCCGGGATGCGATCTTTGCATCCTCGTCAAACATTTCGTAAAAGTCGCCCAGGCGGAAAAACAGCAGGCAATCGCCATACTGCTCTTTGATCTCCTGGTATTGCCGCTTCATTGGCGTGAGCTCAGCCATTTTCAACCTCTCCGTACAGGGCCCAGGTATTGCTGCCCGTAATCTTCACGTTCACAAACTTGCCAATCAGCTCCGTGCTTCCCTTCAGATGCACGAGTCTTCCGCCATTGGTACGGCTGGAAAGATTATATTCATCCCGGCCGGTTTCGCCGTCAACGAGCACGCGGAACGTCTTGCCCTCATACTCCTTGTGCTTCTCCGCGGAGATCCGGTTGGCAGTTTCCGTCAGGCGGTCAAAATGCACCTGTTTCTGCTCGCGGGTATAGGGGTCGGGCATGGATGCAGCAGGAGTTCCAACACGGGGAGAATAGATAAAGGTAAACATGGCATCGTAGCGGACCTTTTCGCACAGGCGGATGGTATCTTCAAATTCCTCGTCCGTCTCTCCCGGGAAGCCTACGATAATGTCGGTAGTCAGAACCAGATCCGGCATGTAGCTGCGTGCCAGCTCCACCTGCTGAATGTATTTTTCACTGTTGTAAACGCGGTTCATCACCTTCAGGATGCGGTCGTTTCCAGCTTGAACCGGCAAGTGCAGCTGGTGGGCACATTTCTCACATTCCGCCATGGTGCGGAAGAGTTTTTCCGTTGCATCCTTCGGGTGGCTGGTCATAAAGCGAATCAGAAAATCGCCGGGAATATCGTTGATCATACGCAGCAGGTCAGCAAAATCCGTTCCATTCTCCAGATCTTTTCCGTAGGAGTTCACGTTCTGGCCCAGCAGCGTAATATCCTTATATCCGGCCTCAACCAGCTGACGGGCCTCGGCCACTATATTCTCCGGCAGGCGGGAACGTTCTCTGCCGCGCACATAGGGCACCACACAGTAAGTGCAGAAGTTATTGCAGCCATACATAATGGAAAGCCAGGCCTTAATGGACCCGTCGCGCTGCAGGGGGATGCCCTCTGCTACCGCACCATCGTTCTTCTCGGTTGCAAAAACCCGTTTTTTCCCTGTCATCACCTTCTGCAGCAGTTCCGGAAAATGCCACAGCTCATGCGGACCGAATACCAGGTCTACCACCGGGTAGGATTTTTTGATCTTTTCGGCCATATGCTCCTGCTGTACCATGCAGCCGCAAACAGCAATGATCTGGTTGGGGTTGTTTTTCTTGGTGTGGTTCAGGGCGCCCACGTTGCCCAGCACACGCATTTCCGCATGCTCACGAACTGCGCAGGTATTTACGACCACAACATCGGCCTGAAATTCATCCTGCGTAAAGCCGAACCCCATTTTCTGCAGGTAACCTCTCAGTTTTTCACTGTCGGCTTCGTTCTGCTGGCAGCCATAGGTGTCAACCATAGCCAGGGGATGCTTTCCGTCCGCGGTTACACGGTCAAAGATCTGCAGGCAGATCTCTTCCTGTCTGCGGATCTGTTCAATATCAACTGTCTGTCTTTTATAGCTCAAGATTCTTTCCTTCTTCCGGATAAAATATCATAAAAATCAGCAATATATAATATCATAAAATCTGTAGCAGTTTCAACTGAAATCATGTATAATACGGGGTATAATCATTCAACTTTTGAGAGGATTTTCCCATGTCTGTCATCAATATTCTTGACCCGCATCTTGCGGATATGATCGCAGCCGGCGAAGTGGTCGAGCGTCCTGCTTCCGTAGTAAAAGAGCTGGTGGAAAACGCCTTCGATGCCGGTGCTCATAATGTCACCGTGGAGATTCGGCAGGGCGGCGTTGGTCTGATCCGTGTCAGCGATGATGGCTGCGGTATGACTCCGGAGGATGCCGGCGTTGCATTTCTGCGTCATGCCACTTCCAAGCTGAAGGAAGAAAAAGACCTGGAGGCCATCGGCACCATGGGATTCCGCGGCGAAGCTTTAGCCGCCATATCTGCTGTTTCTGAAATTGAACTGCTCACGCGCCGCCCCCAGGATGCCGAAGGAACTCGCGTACTTGTATCGGCCAGCGATATTCAGGATATGTTTGCGGCAGGCTGTCCTGCCGGAACGGTGATCAGCGTAAAAAACCTGTTTTTCAACACTCCTGCACGGCGTAAATTCCTTAAGACCGACCGCAGCGAGGCTTCCGCCTGCCGCACAGCAGCTTTGCGCTGTGCCCTGGCAAGGCCGGATGTTTCCGTCCGCTTTATTTCCGATGGCCGCGAAGACTTTTTCTCTCCGGGGGACGGCCGTACCGATTCCTGCATCTATGCCCTTTTGGGCCGCGATGCCTCTGCCTCAATGATCACCTGCGAAGGGAGCAGCGGCGGTGTTTCTGTGCATGGCTCCATCAGCGCTCCCTCGGCGGTTCGCGGAAACCGCAGCCAGCAGTTCTTCTTCTGCAACGGCCGCTTCATCCGCTCCCAGATCCTGCAGACCGCCCTGGAACAGGCTTATAAGAACTCTCTTCTGGTTGGGCATTATCCATCCTGCGTGATCTATGTGGAACTGGATCTGAACGCCGTTGATGTAAACGTTCACCCCACAAAAACCGAAGTAAAATTCACCGACGAAAAAGCGGTATTCAGCTGCCTGTACTATGCTGCTCTTTCCGCTTTAAGCGGCGGTATGCCGGCTTCGCCGCATGCCTCTGCACCGGTCTCTCCCGCCCAAAAAACCGAACCTGTCTCCTCTGCACGCAGCATCATCACGCCGGTCACAAACCCGGCTGCAGCTGCTGAAAAGAAGGCCGATCTCAGATCCGTCTCTGTTTCTTCTTCCTCCGATTACTCTTCTGCACCCAAGAAGAATGGCGACTTTTTCCGCAGTATGTCAGCGGAAGAATACCGCAATTCCACTGCTGCCGGCCGCCCGCTCTCTTCCGATTCGATTCCCGCCTCCGCCATCAGCAGCACAAGATATAGTCCCGCTCCCGCGGAAAAGCCGAACCTTGAAAAATCGTTCAATTCCACAGGTCCAAAGGCGGAATCCCCTGTGATTCAGCCGATTACCGACACATTATTTGAGCAAAAGCCTGTTGAAAAACCTGTTGAAAATGTTGAGAAAATACTTCTTCCCAACCACAAAATAGTGGGGGAAGTCCTGAAGACCTACATCATTGTTGAGCTGGAAGGAAATGTGCTCCTGATCGATAAGCATGCCGCTCATGAGCGAATGATCTTCGACCGCCTGAAGTCCCATGCCGCCCCCATCACCTCGCAGATGCTGCTGTTGCCGGTTACCATTCGTCTTGACGAATCGGATGCGGAACTTCTGGAGCAGAATCTCAGCCTTCTTACCGCCTTCGGTTTTGAGATCTCTCCCTTTGGCATTGGAAGCTATGTGATCCGCTCGGTTCCTTCCGACCTGGATCCCGCAGCCGCCGGCGCCGCCATTGATGAAATTCTGGATAAGCTCAAACTCGGCCATACCCCCTCCCCGGAGGAGGCTGCCGATGAGATCCTGCATACGGTTGCCTGCAAAGCCGCGATCAAGGCCGGCTGGGATACCGACCGCCGGGAGCTGGAGCGCCTGGTGGAGGAAGTGCTGAGCGGACGAGTGAAATACTGCCCCCATGGCCGTCCGGTTTCCTGCACGATCACCCAGAAGGAACTGGAAAAGATGTTCCGCCGCATTGTGTGAGGCGCCGCCATGAAAGAAACACCGCACATTATTGTTGTTGCCGGTCCCACTGCCAGCGGCAAGACACGCCTTGGCATTGAGCTGGCCCAAAAATACAACGGCGAGATCGTCTCTGCCGACTCCATGCAGATCTACCGGGGCATGGACATCGGCACAGCCAAAGCAACGCCGGAAGAGCAGCGCGCCGTCCCCCACCACATGATCGATATCATTGAGCCGGACGAGGCTTATTCCGCTGCGCGCTATGTGGAAGACGCAGCTGCCTGCTGCGACGAGATCCTTTCCCGCGGAAAAGTTCCCGTTGTGGTAGGGGGCACCGGTCTTTATATCGATTCTCTGATCTCCGGCAGAGATTTTGCTTCGGATAACGACGGCGACCGCAGCCTGCGCCAGGAGCTGGAACAGCAGTACGATGTTCTTGGCGGCAGCGCAATGCTGGAGCTGCTCCGTTCTTTTGACCCGGAACGCGCCGCCCGCCTCCATCCCTCCGACCGGCGCCGCATTGTGCGTGCCATTGAAATTTACCGTCTTACCGGCATAACTGCCACTGCACATGACGCAGCCACCCGCGCTCTGCCTAAACGCTACCGGGCCGACTATCTGGTTCTGCATTGCGCAGACCGGGCCGTTCTTTATCAGCGGATCAACGACCGGGTAGACCAGATGGTTCGCGACGGATTGTTTGACGAGGTGGAGAGTCTTCTTCGCCGCGGGATCAACGAGGCCTGTACCTCGATGCAGGCAATTGGCTATAAAGAAGTGGTTCAGGCGCTTGCCGGAACTGTTTCCCGGGAAGACGCGATTGAGCAGATCAAGCTGGGCAGCCGCCGCTATGCCAAGCGCCAGATGACCTGGTTTGGACGAAATCCGGATGCAATTTCTCTGGAAATCGGTGCCGTTCCCCCCCTGCTCTGCTTTGATTGAAGAATTTCCGTTTTTCCCCCTTTTTCCGCAACATATCATCCGAAAAAACCAGCAGTTTTTTGTTGACAATGCCGTAGAAAAATACGATAATGTACAGGTGGACTTTATGTCTACCTATTTCGCATTGGAGGAAACTATGGGGTTTCTTAGTGAACTGAAAAAACTGACACAGCCGTACGACGACGAAGACGATTTCTTCGACGGATCGGACGAGAGCTTCAAGGCACCCACTGTAATCAGTGATGCACAGAAGCAGCTTGAACATAATTTTGCCGGCCAGGCCAGCGCCGAAAGCTTTGATGACGACGAGGAAGACGAAGTCGAGGAATCCGGCTCCCGTCCCGGCGGATTCTTTGCCGCACTGGGTGCCCGCAAGCCTGCAAAGCCGCGCCTTCCCCTGCGGGAGCGTACGGTAAACTTTGGCGGGACCGATACCCAGGTCATTCTCTTTAATCCCAAAACCTTTGAAGAAGCCGGCGACCTGGTCAATCATCTGCTGAACAGCCGTTCCGTTGTTATGACGCTGGAAGGCGTTGATACCGATCTTGCCCGCCGCCTGCTGGATTTCATGTCCGGCATCGCTTTCTCTCTTCAGGGAAAGATCACTCCCATTTCGGGAAAGACTTACTTCGTCACACCTCAGAATGTAGACGTAGTCGGTGCTCAGGCAGTTGCCGGAGTGCTTGGCTCTAACAACGGTTAATGCCGTTGATCATACTTTAACAGAAATTGAAAGGTGGATAACAAACATGATTACCGCTCAGGATATTCGCGAAAAAACTTTTGAGAAAGCAAGATTCAACGGCTACGATATGGCATCTGTTGACGATTTTCTGGATGAACTGGCTGAAGAGCTGGAAGCCTCCCAGAAAGAGACCGCAATTCTTAAGAGCAAGATGAAAGTCTGCGTTGACGAAATCGAAAGACTTCGCAGCAACAAGCAGCCCGCTCCCGAAGCAAAGGCAGAGGCAAAGCCCATGGACCTGCGTTCCGGTGAAGAGGCTGTCAGCCGTTCCATCATTTCCGCTCAGAAGCTGGCTGTTCAGATTGAAAACGAAGCTCGCGCAAACGCTGCTGCAATCGTTGCAGAGGCTGAAAAGCAGGCAAAAGAGACCGTCGGCTCCATTGCTGACCAGGTCGCATACGAAGAAAAGCGTCTGGCTGCCGCTAAGGAAGTTTATGCCCGTTTTGTTGCAGGTGTGCGTGAAGCATGCAACAAGCAGCTGGAGAACATCGACAAGATCTCTGCCGGCGTGGCAAAGAAGGCCGAGCCCGCACCCGCTGCACAGCCCGCTCCCGAAGCTGAAGCCGAATCCGTTGACGAGACCGTCCGCAGCATTCAGAGCAGCGTAGCTCAGGCTCCGATCGAAGAGCCCCTGAGCTTTGATGTTTCCTCTCTTATGGATGATGTGAAGACCTCTTCCAAAAACATTGCCAGCACCCAGCCTTTCACCCTTTGATGAACCATCGAAAGGGGCGTCGCAAAGCGAACGCCCCTGTTTTTCATATTATAGATAGAGACACAGGAGAAAAAAAAGAAATGCCACAGGATTATAATGCAACTCTGAATTTGCCGAAAACTGAGTTTCCCATGCGTGCCGGCCTTGCCAAGCGCGAGCCCGAGATGCTGAAAAGATGGGAAGAGATGGACCTTTACAACGAAATGCTGAAAAAGAACGAGGGCAAGCCCCGTTTTGCTCTCCACGACGGTCCTCCGTTCTCCAACGGCAACATTCACATCGGCCATGCAATGAACAAGTCCCTGAAGGACTTCATCACCCGTTCCTATGCAATGCGCGGATACTACACCCCGTATATTCCCGGCTGGGATAACCACGGTATGCCCATTGAAAGCGCCATCATCAAAGAGCAGAAGCTGAACCACAAAGCCATGTCCGTTTCCGACTTCCGCAGCGCCTGCCACGACTACGCAGAAAAGTACATCGGCAAGCAGATGGCCGGCTTTAAGCGCCTTGGTGTCATTGGCGATTGGGAACACCCCTACAAGACCATGAACAAGAGCTTCGAGGCTGATGAAGTTCGCATCTTCGGCAAAATGTATAAGAACGGCCACATCTACAAGGGTCTCAAGCCCGTTTACTGGTGTGCCAAGGACGAGACCGCTCTTGCAGAAGCTGAAATCGAATACCAGGACGATCCCTGCACCACCGTATACGTTAAGTTCGCCATGAAGGACGACCTTGGCAAGCTGGGCCACATCGACCACAGCAAGCTGTTCTTCGTGATCTGGACTACCACCATCTGGACTCTGCCCGGCAACCTTGCAATTGCCCTGAACCCCATTGAGAATTATGCTCTCGTAAAGGCTCCCAATGGCGAGATCTACATCATGGCAGAGCCTCTGGTCAACAAGGTTATGACCGTTGGCGGTTTCTCCGAGTACGAGATTCTGGAAAGCTACCCCGGCTCTTTCTTCGAGAACATGCTGGCTCAGCATCCGTTTATCGACAAGACCTCTCGCCTGCTTCTGGCTGACTATGTCACCATGGATTCCGGTACCGGTTGTGTACACACTGCTCCCGGCTTCGGTGCTGACGACTATCAGACCTGCATGCGTTATGGCATGGAAATGGTCGTTCCTGTTGATGACCAGGGCCGCCACACAGATTATGCCGGCAAGTACGCCGGAATGAAGACGGACGAATCCAACCCCGTAATTCTTGCTGATATGAAGGAAAGCGGCGTTCTTTTTGCCAGCGAAGAGATCATCCACAGCTACCCGCACTGCTGGCGCTGCAAGAGCCCCATCATCTTCCGTGCCACCCCGCAGTGGTTCTGCTCCGT
>JAKSSN010000031.1 GCA_024403095.1 Oscillospiraceae bacterium | reverse complement strand
CCTTATATGATGGAGGTGATGGTGGTTAAAACATCTCCGCAGGCCTCTATGGCCGCTTTGCTGCCAACTACGCATACGCGGGCTTCCTTGCAGGCATGGTCCAGTACATCGGCAAACTGTTTCAGTTCATCCTTAGTCGTATGCAGGATCTTTTTGCGGGCTGCCGCGCGCTGGGCATTGGTGCGGCGGGAGAGCCAAGTGCCGGTTGCCTGTGCGCCCAGCAGACGCGGTGAAAGCAGCGGCTCCGTTTCGCCGATGGTACTGATGATGTAATTATCGATGCTCTCGTCGCTTTCGCACAGCTGGCGCAGATCCTGACCAACCCCGTTAAAGGTCTGCAGCGTCTGGGCTGCGGCAGGGTCGCGGTAAGAGCTCATATAAAAGTCGCCGTCGTATGCCGTTCGGATGCCTACGCCGTAAGCGCCGCCCTTCACACGCACGTTGTTCCACAGATAGCCGTAATTCAGGTACTGGGCACCCACATGGAAGCTGGGCAGATACTGTTCGCCAATGGTGTTGATGTTGATTGCCTTGGCAGCAAAACCAACATCGGCAGGAATCACGATTCCTTCGCTCACGGGAGCGTTCAGGCTGTAGTGCGCAACGGCTTCGGCAGAGCCTTCGCCCTGGGGCAGCATTTCCAGCATGGCACGGGCAAAGCTCTCGTCATATTCACCGGTAATGGAAATGACGGCACGACTGCGGGTGAAGACGCGGCGGTAGATCTGCTGCAGCTGTGCACAGAAGGCACTCAGATCTTCTGCACAGTCCTTTTCTGTTTTCTGCATCCAGCGCAGATAATCCACGCCGGAGAACTGCTCGGCTGCATATGCCTTGGCAGATTCCGCCGACTGGATGCGGCGCACTGCATAGCTGCTGCCGGCCATAGTAATGGACTCGATCTTTTCCTGACGGTCCTGACGCAGGTGGTTCAGGAGCAGCTTCCCGTCGTCCAGGCGGGTGCGGCACAGGATCTCCTGCGTGATAGCCAGGGCATCGCTGCGGCGGCTGTCCAGCATGCTGATCACCGTACGCAGATAGCTGCGGCAGCTCAGCAGGTCTTTCGGTTCGCCAAAAGAGGCCACCCCGGTTTCAAAGTTGCCCATTTTGCTGCCGATCTCGGTCTTCAGGCCCAGCACGGTGTAATTCTCGGTGGGCATCTGGCCCAGGATCCCGCTGAGGAAAGAAACCGCGCTCAGCTCGCTCTGGGGCAGGTCAGAGATGTTAAAGAGGATCTCGGCATAGGTGATGCCGTCGGTAGCCACTTCATTATGCAGCACCGTGGTGCCGTCAATGGTATACACGTTCTGTTTGGTGTAAGGCACTTCCTCGCTGATGTCGGAGAGGCTGAGCTGGGGCAGGCTCTGCAGCTGCTCCGGGGTATCGGGCGTTTCCTGGTGAATACGCAGCTGGGCAAGCTCATCCAGCACCTGCTGGATCTGGGCCTCGCTCATGGCAGACTTGGCATCCGCACAGCGCTGCGCTTCCGCTTTGCGCTTTTCGTTGCCCACTTCCGGGTCAGGCAGCATCACAAGGCGCACACGGCCAGTCTCGTTCAAGTATACTTCGCGGATCAGGTTTTCAAACAGGCCGTTTTCCACTCCTTCCCGCAGTTCCCGGAAGCACTCATCATAGCTGTAGCTCATGGCAGGGTCGCCGCCGTAGAGCCAGCTCTCCATGGCCATCATGCCATAAACAAGGCCCTTGGGCATGGCACCAAAGTCCTTTTCACGGGTAGTGAATTCCAGATGGTTGATGGTGGCGCTGAGCAGTTCCTTATCCAGGCCCTTTTCTGCCTGCTCTTTCAGGGTGCTGTCGACCAGAGCAAAAATACGGTCCACATTCTCGGGGGCTGCATTGCGCACCGAAAGCATGGGAATCGTCTGCTGGATGCCGGTGGAAGAGACAAAGCAAACGTCTTCTGCCAGTTCCTCATCCAGAATTGCTTTGGTAAGGGGCGCTTCATTCGAGCCGCAGAGGACATCTTCCAGAATGGAAAGGGCAAGATTCTTCACCTTTTCATCATAGGCAGGTCCGACCCAGCCCTCGGCAAGGATCACACGGTCCTCCTGAACTTCCTCAGGAGCGATCTCGTAGCGCACGGTTTTGGTAACAGCTTCTGCCGGCGGCAGCATGGGGATCTCCGACTGGGGATCGATGCGGTCGTAAGCGGAAAGGAAGCCATCCAGTTTTGCCAGCACTGCATCCAGATTCATAGATCCGTCAAGGAAAATATAGCTGTTGGAGGGATGATAGAAGCGGGCATGGGAGGCTTTGTATCCCTCATAGGTCAGTTCGGGGATATGCTCGGGATCGCCACCAGAGCAGTAGCCATAGCAGTGGTCCGGGGCAAGCAGTTTGCCCATCTCGTTTGCCAGCACCTCGTCAGAAGAGGCGAAGGCGCCCTTCATCTCGTTATACACTACGCCATTAAAGCTCAGCTCGCCCTCGGCCGATTCTGCCTCGTAGTGCCAGCCCTCCTGGCGGAAGGCATTGGGGTCCGAAATGGACAGGGGGTGCAGGACTGCATCCATATACACATCGATCAGGTTCAGAAAGTCCTTATCGTTGCGGCTGCACACCGGGTACATGGTCTTATCCGGAAAGGTAAAGGCATTCAGAAAAGTCTGCAGTGAGCTTTTCAGCAGTTCCACGAAGGGCTCGCGCACCGGGTACTTTTCGCTGCCGCACAGCACACTGTGCTCAATGATGTGAAACACGCCGGTGTGGTCCTGGGGAATGGTTTTAAAGGTGATGGCAAAGGTCTTGTTATCGTCCTCGCGCTCCAGCCAAACCAGGTCTGCGCCGTTTTTCTCGTATTCCATACGCCAGAGCTTTGCGTGGATCTCCGGCTGTTCCTGCACATATTTTACGCGAAATCCGTGGATCAGGTCGTTTATGTTCATTTATTTCCTCCGTTGTTTCGGAAAGAATGCTCTCCTGGTCCAGGAGAGCATTCCGAATGATTTTCCTGTTATTCTTTATCTGTTTCGGGTTCGTCCGGCTTTACCAGCACTTTCTCCACCCGTCGGGAATCCATCTGCAGCACGGTGACCGTAAAGTTTTCATAGCGGAAGCTTTCGCCTTCTTTGGGGAAGCAGCCAAAGGACTCGATCGTCCAGCCGCCCAGCGTTTCGCTTTCGCCTTCAAAGCTTTCTTCGTCAATTTCCATGAGTTCCAGGAAGTCCGCGATGCTCATGTCGCCATCCAGCTCATATTCGCCGGAAACGCGCTCCACCACTTCTTCCTCCACGTCATCGGTCTCGTCCCAGATCTCGCCCACCAGCTGTTCCAGCACGTCTTCCATGCTGACAACACCAAGCGTTCCGCCGTATTCATCCGTGATCACAGCCAGGTGCTGCTTTTCTTTTCGTAAAGTGGCCAGCACATCGGGCAGCTTTACGGTTTTGTAGATAAAGCAGGGATACATCAGCATCGAGCGGATCTCCGGATGGCGGTTTTCCGTCATGGCACGGAGCAGGCGGTTGATGGAAAGAATGCCGATGATATTATCGATACCGCCCTCATACACCGGGATGCGCGAGAAGGCTGTTTCGTCGATCGTGCGCAGGATCTCTTCCAGGCTGTCTTCCACATCCACTGCCGTTACATCCACGCGGGCAGTCATGATCTCGGAAACCGAGATGTCCGCAAAATCGATGGCGGCCTGAACCAGCTCGGACTGGTCTTCATCCAGCACAGCCTCGTCTTCTGCCGTTTCGATGAGGGACTGCAGTTCATCCACTGCTTCATCGGCATCCTGGTCCGGTTCCTGCAGGCCGGAGGTGAACAGGTCCACGGTTTTTACCACCACCCACACCAGGGGCTTGAGCACAAGCATAAGCAGACGGGTAAGAGTTGCATAACGCAGGGCAACCGTGTTTGCATTTTTCTTGCAGATGATCTTGGGGATCGTTTCGCAGAAGATAATAACTACGACCGTCACGATCACCGTGGCGAGCCAGGTAAGTTCATCGCTGCCGGTAAGCAGGATCACCAGAACCGAACACAGCGAGGAACAGGCAATATTTGCCAGGTTGTTTCCGATCAGAATTGCGCCCAGGGCATCGTCGAAATGCTCGGTAATGCGCAGCGCACGTTTTGCGCGCTTGGAACCATCCTCCGCAGCGTTTTCAAGGCGCACACTGTTGCAGGAGGAATAGGCCATTTCCGCACCGGAAAAATAGGCGGAAAGCACCAGCATCAGCAGGATTCCGGCTACAACTGCATAAATCATGCCTTCGCCTCCTCTTCTGCTGCTCTTCCGTCCAGCACGGTAAGGCTGAGGATACGGTTATGGTCCATTTCCGACACCGTGATCTTCAGGTCGTGGTATTCAAAGCTGTCGCCCACTGAGGGAATGGTGGTGAACTGGCGATAGGCCCACTCACCCATCAGGGTGTTCACCAGCTCTTCATTATCCTCGGGGTCTTCAAATTCAAGCTGTTCAAACACATCGCTTACCGATTCTTCCGCATCCACGCGGTATGCATCGCTGGCGATCTGTACTACGTTTTCTTCCACAACATCGTCTTCATCCCAGATCTCGCCTACCAGCTCTTCCAGGATATCCTCGATGCTCACAATGCCAAGGGTGCCGCCGTAGTTATCCGTGACCACGGCAACATTCAGCTTGCGGCGGGTCATGGTGGGCAGCAGCTCATCGATGTTGGTGCTCTGGTGAACGAACATCACCTCATCCAGAAGCGGGCGGATATCCAGGCTGCTGCCTTCTTTCAGCCAGGCCTTGATATAGGTGCGGATCTGAAGGATGCCTATGATATGGTCGATGCTCTCTTCATACACCGGCAGCCGGCTGTGATTGGTGCTGCGGATGCGGGCAAGGATCTTTTCGTTGGAATCCTCCACATTAATTGCCGTAAGGTCTACGCGGGGCGTGAGGATGCTTTCTACGGTAACATCGCCAAACTGCAGGGCGGAAGAGATCAGGTCGCCCTGTTCTTCATCCAGCGTGCCTTCTTCCGTCATATCCTCGATGATGTCATAAAGCTCATCTTCCGTCACAGAAAGCTCTGCCTCGTTCCGGCTGAGCTTTGCAGCAAAACCGCCGATGGCAGAAAGGAATGCAGAGAGAGGCGTTAATACCTTCATGGTAAAGGTGAGGTTTCCGCTGACAGCCAGCAAAATCTGCTCGCCGCGGCGTTTGGCAATGCTTTTGGGAAGCATCTCTCCAAAATAAAACACAACAAAGGTGGTGAGGATGGTGGAAAGCGTAACGGCTCCCAGGCCCCAGGTACGTGTAACTGCAACCGTTACCGCAGATGCCGCAACGATATGCGTTATATTAATGCAGATCAGCAAGGTGCTGATCGCCTTATCGAAATGTTCAAGAATGAACTGTGCGTTTTCCGCACCGCGCTCCCCCTTATCTGCCGCAGTTTTTATGCGGATGCGGGAAGCGGACGAAACGGCCGTTTCTGCCATTGCATAAAAGGCCGCAAGAAAAAGCATGATGACTGCAAGGATCATTAGCCATCGACTGCCTTCATCCATGTGAGGATACCATCTCCTTTATAACAAATTGCCATATATTATACCATTATGCAGAATCAGCGTCAACAGAATTCCATTTCTTCTGCAGATGGAACCGCCAATAATTCTGCAAAAAAGTGCCCGTCTTTTCGTAAAAATGCGAAAAAACAGGCACTTTTTGTTTTACTGCCAATTCCTGTGAAGCAACGGGAGCCAGAGCTTAAAGCTTCTTTTCCAGCAGCACAAGGTTCACGCCCGCAAGGCCGTTGAACACGCAGGGCACTACGCCGATCTCTTTATAGCCAAGTTTATGGTACAGGGCACGGGCCACTGTGTTGCGCTCGTTGGTGTCCATACGCAGGTAGGGGCTGCCGTTCTGAAGCGCATATTCCTCGTAGAACTGCACAAAGCGGCTGCCGTAGCCTTTGCCTTTGCGCTGCGGGTCTACCACCAGGGTGTGCATGACCATTACCTGCTCCGGGTCTGCGGGATATTCCCAGGCGCCCTGTTCGTATACATCCACCTGCAGGCGGTTCAGGATCACTGCGCCAACAATAACGCCGTCGTCGGTCATGACAAACAGGTCATCGCGCTTCAGGGCTGCCTCTGCCGTCTCGCGCTCGGGATAAATGCCTCTCTGCCAGCCGATCACCGCCTCGCCATTTTCCTCGGCGGTATGGATGCGGGAGTAGATCTCTGCAATGGCCTGAATATCCTTTTCCTCTGCTTTGCGTGTCTGAATCATGGTTCCGGTCTCCCCTGCTGTTTTTTCTATTATGCCCGTGCGGCATTCGTCTGTCAATCGGTTGGAAGAGCAAAAAAACGGTTCCGGAAGTTCCGGAACCGTTTTGCTGTTACATGATGATGCACTTTTTGGGGCAGGCATCTGCGCAGGTGCCGCAGCCGATGCATGCTTCCTCGTTCAGCTTCCAGGTCTTGGCTGCACGGTCCACTTCCAGGGCGCCGGCGGGGCACTTTCTGGCACAGATGGTGCAGTAAACACACTTGCTGGGGTCGCTGACGGGCTTGCCATCGTCACGGGGCTTTACTTCTGCGGCAGGAGCTGCTTCGGCTGCAGGAGCAGGGGCGGCGGGCTTGGCTGCCTCGGCTGCGGGTGCAGGAGCGGCAGGCTTTGCCGGTGCTGCCGGCTTTTTGGGCGGAGCCTTGATAAAGGTGCCGGAAACCAGCAGGTCGCCTTCTTCCACGCCGAGCATGTGGTAATCATCGGTAAGAGTGATTGCCTTGCGGGCGCAGAAATCAGCGCAGGTGTTGCAGAATGTGCAGGAGCCAAGGTCAAAGGTGAGGGTGATCTTGTCGCCTTCCTCGGTCTTTTCTACGGTGCGGGTGATCGCGCCGCCGGCGCAAACGCGCTCGCACATGCCGCAGCCAATGCACTTGGCGGCATCATAGGCGATTCTGCCGCGGTAGCCGGGAAAAGCTGCCGAAGGCTTGATGGGATACATATCACAGCTGGGCTTGGAAAACAGGCCCTTGATTGCTTCACGAATAAAAGGAAGATCCATTATTCCTGTACCTCCTTTTCAGCATTTGCTTCCGCAGGGATCTGAGCAGTTTTGCCCGCCTCGCGGAAGGCTTTGCGCTTTTCGCGCAGGATCTTGGACGCAAGCACCAGGCCGTCCATAACTGCCTCGGGTTTGGGAGCGCAGCCGGCGATGTCTACATCCACGTGCACATACTTGCTCAGGGGGCCTGCTACCGAGTAGCTGCCCTTGAACACGTTGCCGCTCTGGGGGCAGGAGCCCATGGTAACGATGCAGCGGGGTTCGGGAACCTGGGAGATGGTGCGCAGCACGCGGGGCAGAGACTGCTTGGTAACAGGGCCTGTTACCAGCACGATATCTGCCTGGCGGGGAGTACCTGCCAGCCGGTAGCCAAAACGCTCGGCATCAAAACGCGGGGTAAGCACAGCAACCAGCTCGATATCGCAGCCATTGCAGGAGCCGGAGTTGATGTGATAGACCCAGGAGGATTTTTCAAAGCTTTCTTCGATCAGTTTTTTAAACATATTGCTTCCCTCCTTAGATTAAAGACCAAACCAGGCCAGGATCACGCTGAGAAGGGCAAGGCCTGCTGCTACCGTCCAGTAGAAGCGGAACACCTGCTCGATCTTCAGACGAGCCGTGATGGCATGGGGCAGAGAGATGGAAACTGCAGTAAGCACAACGCTGATGGCAACCACGATCACTGCATCCACGGCAACAATGCCGGTGCCGATGCCGCCCAGGAACAGAGCGGTGAACAGGGTGGTCATGGTGAGCATCTTAATGGAGTGGCTGAGCTTGTATACAGCAAGGGGTGCGCCGCTGTATTCAGCAAGCATACCTTCGCAGATCTCGGTTTCGGCCTCGGCGGTGTCGAAGGGGTGGTTGCCGGTTTCGCCGGGGATCACCAGCAGCATGGCAGCTGCAGCGGGGATCATGCTGGCACGCAGGATGAGGCAGCCATTCTCTGCCTGGAAGGCAGCAATTTCAGAAAGGCTGAAGCACAGGCCGGTACCCATAGCGTTGCCAACCGTCTTTGCCACGGCCAGCAGCACCAGGATCAGGGGCAGCTCGCAGCTGATGATGGTGACCATCTCACGGCTGAGACCCACACCTGCATAGGGAGAACCGGAAGCGGAAGCACCCAGGATAGTGGATACGGCGGGGAGCAGCAGCAGATACAGGATAACGATCATATCTGCCATGCCGGAGAAGGCAGTGAAGCGGAACATCGGGATGCACAGCTGGATCACTACCAGTGCAGCCAGGCCCACCAGCGGTGCAGCCAGGAACATGGTGCGGTTTGCCACGGCAGGAATAATGGTCTCCTTGCCGCAGAGCTTAAAGAAATCGTAGAAAGGCTGTTCAATGGGAGGTCCCACACGCTTCTGCATACGAGCAACCAGCTTGCGGTCGATGCCGGTGAGCAGCAGACCGATCACGGTGCAGAACAGAAAACCGGGGAAAACCAGAATGTACAGCAGGGACATCACTACTTGAGTTACACTTTCAAACATGCCGTACACCTCCTATCAAAGTGCGATCTGGACAAAGGCAATTGCCAGTGCCAGTGCAACTACTGCCCACAGTGCATAGTCGTTCACAACGCCGGAGTGAAGATCATGCATGATGGAGAAATAATGTCTCCAGTTGTGCTTGAAGCCCCAGAAGAGGTCTCCGCCGCCAACCTGGGAGAACACGGTCTTTTCACCGCCGAAGAATACATCGTAGCGGTCATCCTGAACTGCGGAAGCCTCGCGCACATAGCCATCGTACTTTGCTGCCACAGCAAAGATCGTAAGGGCAAGCAGTGCGATGCACAGCACCAGCAGCCAGTGGAGCGGAGTCCATACGCCGGCAGCCTCAAAGCTGATGATCTGCAGAGCGGGAGCAGCCTCGCCCATAACGGATTCCGCATAGCCTGCGCCCATCATGTTGTTGATGTAAGCGCCGGCGCTGAACACTGCCTTTGCAGCAGGCTCAGTGAGGTAAGTGGTGACCAGATTGGGGAACAGGCCGGTGATCACGCACAGGATGGCAAACAGGCCCATGCCAAGGCGCATGCCAAAGGGTACTTCCTTCACATGCTGGCATTCCAGAGGCATCTGGCCAAAGAACACCGACTGCGTGACCTTGACAAAGGAGGCAAGGGTGAGAGTACTGGTGACAAGAGCGGTGATAAGAGCTGCCATGTAGGCGATGTTGCCGCTTTCCACTGCTTTCTGGTAAATGGCCTGGTAGACCATCCACTTGGAAACAAAGCCGTTGAAGGGAGGCAGACCGCTGATGGAAGCAGCGCCGATCAGGAACAGCACAGTGGTGTGGGGCATCTTACGGCTCAGGCCGCCCAGCTTGCCCAGGTCGGTGGTGCCGGTCTCGTGCAGAACTGCGCCGGCAGCAAGGAAGAGCAGGGATTTGAACAGGGTGTGGTTCATGGCGTGGAAGAGGCCGGCGGAAATGCCAAGGCCGGTGCACAGACCGATGGCCGTGAGCACATAGCCGATCTGAGAGATGCTGTGGAAGGCCAGCAGACGCTTGAAGTCGTGCTGGGCAAGAGCCATGGTAACGCACACGAACATGCTGAGGGAACCCACCAGCACCAGCACCAGGCGGATGCTGCCTTTATCCATTACCTGGAACAGGAAGAACACCAGGCGGATGATGGCATAAATGCCGCTCTTGGTAAGCACGCCGGAGATCATGACCGAAACGGATGCAGGAGCTGCACCATGGGCATCGGCTGCCAGGGGGTGGAAAGGAACGATGAATGCCTTGGTGGCAAAGCCAACCAGCAGCAGAGCAAAAGCCAGCTTGGTTGCGGTGTTGAAGTTGCCGGGAATGAGTGCGGAAAGCTGAGCCAGGTTCAGGGTGTGGGCCTGGGCATACAGCATAATGGTACCCACCAGTACGCAGGTGGAACCGATGGAGCCAACCACAAAGTACTTGAAGGCAGCTTCCAGTGCGCCGAACACCTTGCTGCGGAAAGCAGTAAGGGCAACAGCGGCAAAGGTGAGGATCTCGATCATGATGTACATGTTAAAGAGGTCCCCGGTAAGAACCATGCCAAGCACGCCGCCGCAGAGCATCTGGAACAGAGTGTAGTACTGGGCAACATGGTCATCATGCACCATGTACTGCACGCTGTAAACGGCAGACACAAAGGCTGCAACGCCAAGCAGCAGGCCAAAGAACAGGCTGACGGAATCCACTTCCATGCCAATGCCAATGGCGTAACCGCCGGCAGGCACGCGGGCGCCCATCCAGTAGCTGATGATCTGACCCATGCCCATAACAGGCTTAATGAGCATACACAGCATAACGAGGGCAGCGCCGGTGGAAAGCAGAGTAATTACGGGACGCAGGGGTTTAATATTGCCCAGAGCAACCGTAAGGAATGCGCCAAAGAACAGCACCATAACGGCGCATACAGGAAGGTGCTGATAAATATTCGTAATCATCCTCTCAGCCTCCTGATCTCACGGGTATCAAGGGTACCATAGGATTCCTCGATACGAATCACCAGCGCAAGGCTCATGGCCGTAACGCAGGCTCCAATAACAATGCTGGTAAGAGTAAGTGCCTGGGGAATGGGGTCAACAAAGTAGCTGGCCGCATTCAGTTCACCGGCAGTGAAGATAGGCACAGTGCCGCCGGGATTGTAGCCGATGGAGATGATCAGCAGGTTCACACCATAGTCCATCACGCACATACCGACCACAGTTTTGATCAGGTTGTACTTGGTAACGATGGTATACAGGCCCAGGGCAATGAGGAAGAAGGACACAATATAGTTCATAGTGATCATATCCGCACCTCACATTTCCAGGTTGTCGTCTTTGGACAACTCTTCCAGTTCCTTTTTGGTCTCTTCCGAATTGTCTTCCTCTTTTTCTGCCTGCAGGCTGTCGATATCCTGGGGGAAGAGGACGCTGAGCACACCAATGGAAAGAATAATGGAGCCGATCACAACATTCAGGGCAACCAGTTCATCCATCCAGGCAATGGTGCCGGAAGATTCCAGTGCGCCGATCGCACCGTTCATAAAAGCAAAGTTCTGGCAGAAATTGGTTCCCAGCAGAATGCCGAGGAATGCCAAAACAATGTAGGCCATCAGCACTACGCCTTCCAGCGGGTGCAGGATGTTGGGAATAAACGCTTTTTTGGTGTTCACATAGCCATGGCCAAGGTACACCAGCAGCACAACAGCAACGGTAAGAATACCGCCCTGGAAGCCGCCGCCGGGAGAAAGATGGCCATGCAGGATCACATAAAGGATATAAACGAGGGCCAGCGGCAGGATCTTGTCGCAGCCGCAGCGCTGAATCACGCGCTTGATGGTAATGTTTTTCTTATTTTCCATCTCGCTCCTCCTTCATCTGCTGTTTTTCTTCACGGGTCTTGCGCAGCAGAACGATCACGCCGGAGATGGTGAGCATAAGAATAAATGCTTCGCCCATGGTGTCGTAGCCACGGAAGTCGAACACGATAGAGGTTACATCGTTCACTGCGTGGGTCTTGGCCAGGTTCTGCTGAATGATCACTGCAGCAGCGCCGTCACCGGTGGAGTCGTCATAGGCATCGGGGTTCTGCTGAAGCTCATAGACAGACACGGTTGCCTTGGTGCCATCGTAGGTGGGGTCCATTTTTGCCATGGTAACTGCGCCAAACACGCCTGCCACCAGGAAAATGCCAAGGCAGAGGTAAATCAGAAATCTTTTCATTTATCGTCATCCCCCTTAATTTTTTTCAGGGCAACAATAAAGATCAGCGGGGTAAGGGCTGCACCAACAGCTGCCTCGGAAATGGCAACGTCGGGAGCCTGCATGATCAGGAATGCAGCTGCAGCAAAAATGCCGGTAACGCCAAGGGCGATGATGGAGGAAAGCATCTTTTTGGCATTGGTTGCCACGATAGCGGAAACCACAAGGCCGATCATGACCAGAGTGTTCAGAACAGGTATCACATTATTCATTGAAATCCTCCCTGAAATCATCGGTTTCCATGGGCTTGTCCGGGCGGAAGCCGCCGCGGTAGCTGCCCTTCATGATAGCATGAGCGCCAACGGGGTTGATGGTGATGACCAGCAGCAGGATCACACCGATCTTAACAGCTGCAGCTGCATTTCCCATCAGGATGGCTTCATACAGGATGCCGCCCAAAGCGACGCCCATCACACCCAGTGTGGTGATGCAGGTGCTGGCCTGCATACGGCTGTACAGGTCCGGCATGCACTGCACGCCGATAGTACCTGCCAGGGCGAAAATGGCGCCAAGGCCGATCAGCACATCAATAACAATACGAAGGATCATTTCTTGCGCCACCTCCCATTATCCAGGTAACGGCCCACCAGCATGGTATCGATGATGCCCAGCATGGCGGAGATGATGGAAATATCCAGCAGGATGGTTCTGCCCGTGTACATGGCAAACAGCACCATGGCACAGGTGATCAGAATATCCATAGAGTCACCGGCGGTCATACGGTCGCCGGGGGTAGGTCCCTTACAGAGTCGATACAGGTTGATCACTGCAAACGCTGCAAGAAGGACGGCAAAGATCACTAATTCAATCCAGTTGCTCATTTGCTCCAAATCCTCCTGATCCAGCGTTCCATCCGTCCCTTGATGATCTCGCCGGCCTTTACACGGTCGGTCTCGGATACATCGATCCAATGGATGTAAAAATAATTCTGTCCGTCTTCCTCGGCGATATCCAGGGTGATGGTGCCGGGAGTGAGGGTGATGCTGTTGGCCAGCATTGCCTCGGGATAAAGGCCATCCACATCAACGGGCACCTTTACGATGCCGGGGTTAATGTTTTTGCAGCCGCCAAAGCAGCGCTTTGCCATATCCACGTTGGCCTTGATCAGCTCCCACAGGAACACGAACACATAGGCCACCATGCTGAGAGCCTTTACGGGGTTGAAGAACCAGAATGCCTTTTCATGAATAAAAAAGCGTGCGGAGAACAGTGCTGCCACAATGCTCACGATCACACCTGCGATCAGCTCCTGGGGATCCAGCGTCCAGGTAAGCGCAAGCCAGAAAGCCATGCAGATGACAAACGTGGAGCACACGGCGGAAAATTTAGTTTTCGGCAAGAGAGACATCTCCTTTCTTTTATTCCACTTTCAATGATTCAACATAGAATTCACGGCCGGCGATCATTTTGATTGCGGTTCCACCGCACTTGGGGCAGCAGGCAGTTCCTTTGGGAAGCGGCCCGCTGTAGCTGCAGGAAGGGCACTGAAACTCGGCTTTCACGGTTTCAATGTTTAAAACGGCTTTTTCTGCCGGAGAGCCTTTTGCCGCAAGGGGGAAGCACTCCCGCAGGCATTCCGGAATCACACCGGAATACTCGCCCATTTTAATATTGATCTGGCTGCAGATTTGAAATCCCTGTTTTTTTGCTTCGGAATCCACAATGGAAATGATGCCCTGCATCAGTGCAAGCTCGTGCATAACTCAGCGGTCAAGGCAGCTGAAGCACGGGTCGATGCTTGCAATGATCAGGCCGGCATCTGCCACGGAGTTGCCGCGGAGCATGGCCGGAATGGTCGGCGTGTTCTTGTAGCTGGGAACATGGATGCTGACGCGGGCATTGTTCATGCTTCCGTTGCCAACCACCATGTGGCTCAGCTGACCGCGGGGTGCCTCGTGTCTGCACACGGTCTGGCCCTCGGCGATCTTTACCAGCTTGTTGCCCAGGTTGATGGGGCCTTCCGGCAGCATCTCCAGAGCCTGGCGAATGATCTTAATGCTCTCGTAGCACTCCAGTGCACGGATGACAACACGGGCAAACACGTCGCCGCTCTGCTGTACGGGAATATCAAAATCAAAATCATCGTAGGAAGAATAGGGGGAATCTCTGCGCACGTCCACGTTCACGCCGGAAGCTCTGGCGTGGGGGCCGATGGCACCCATCTTCAGTGCCACTTCGTTGGTGAGCACGCCAACGCCCTTGGTGCGCATAGCGATGGTCTTATCGGTGAGAGCGATCTCCGTGATGCGGTCCAGCGGAGCCTTCAGCTTGTCGCAGGCCTCCAGCAGTTCACGGCGCAGGTCATCGGATACATCGCGGCGGGCACCGCCGATGGTGACCATTGCGTAATTCACGCGGTTGCCGGTCATCTTCTCCAGCAGATCCATAACGAGCTCGCGCTCATCCCAGATGTGCATGAACATGCTGTCGTGGCCGATGATGTGGCAGGCAATGCCCAGCCACAGGAA
>JAKSSN010000030.1 GCA_024403095.1 Oscillospiraceae bacterium | reverse complement strand
AGGAACCGCCGGAAGCAGTACCGCTGTCGCTGCCGCTGGAGGAACCGCCGGAAGCAGAGCCGCTGTCACCACCGGAGGATGAACCGCCGGAAGCGGAGCCACTGTCGCCGCCGGAAGAAGAACCACCGGAGGTAGAACCGCTGTCACTGCCACCGGCAGAGTCACCGGAGGAGGAACCGTCGCCAGTAGAATCGCCGCCCGGTGTGGTGCCGGGATCCGTGGAGGGAGTACCGCTGCCTTCGCCGCTGCCGCCTTCCCCGGGCTCACTGCCGGAGCTGCCGCCCTCTTCGGAGGGGCCGTGCGCCGGGTCATCCGAACCTTCACCGGGAGCATCCGGATCCTCGGGATCAACAGGCTCTTCGGGCTCGTCCGGTTCTTCCGGATCCTCGCCCGGGCCAAGGTCCTCGTTGTGGGCCAGGATGTAATTGTTCAGCATGTTGGTGAGCAGGGGGCGGTACACCGTAAGGTAGTTATCCGCGGTAAGGCCATAGCTGTTCACCAGGCCCTGGATAATGCCTTTGGCTTCGGCGCCGGCAAGGTAAGTGTTCACAATGCCGGTGGTCTCGGCCAGGCGGACCGTTGCGGTTCCGCCGCCCTTGCTTACCAGCTCGTTCAGCATGCCTGTGGCCAGCTGGCGGAAGCCGTCGGTAAAGGCCTTGGCAGTGCCGGAGTTATCCGTGTTCATGTTTTTTGCATAGTTCTGCAGATACTCCGTGAGCATGGGGGTGATAGAGTTGGGGTCAAAATTAATGTTAAAGGCGCGGGAGAAAGCGGAAGCATCAAAGGTGATCATGTCTTCAAACTTAATGCCGCTGTCTTCACTTTCTTCGCCAAAGGGCTTGCCGGAAAATACGTTAATGTCTTCGTCCGCCTGCTGCTGTTTTACGATCTTGTGCTCGGAAGCAAGCTCCATCACGTGCAGGGGCAGCGAGGGCAGATAGTTCAAACCGGTGGAAAGCAGCACGCCGCTGGCGTCGTCAATGGGGGTGACGATGCCGGTGATCACCAGCTTTTCGCCGCCTTCAAAGGCACCCGCCATAAAGTCGCTGTCGTCGCTCATGTTTTCCCACACGTTGTGTTCCTCGTCCCGGCGGTACATATCGCCCATGGGAATCAGGCGCAGGTCCATGGCCATCAGGTCGTCGTAGGTGAATACAAGCGGGGGAGTGGAAGAAGCTTCCGGCGTTTTGCCGTTCATCACGGCCTCGAACATTTCGCGCAGCTCGTTGGGGTCGTGCAGACCAAAGGCAAAGGTGACCAGGTCCGAGATGCGGTTGGGGTCGTTCAGCACCAGAATGAGTTCATTCCATTCCTGCGGCCAGCGGCCCTGCAGCATTTCATACTGGGAAATGGTCTTTTCCGAAAGGTTGGACATCTCGGAAAAGATGCTCATGCCAAAGTTGTTCATGCCCATGCTGCGCATGATACGGCTGGGATTCACGGCCAGCAGCTCACCCATGCAGTCGCGGGTGTAAACGCGGGGCGTGATGTTGTAGCCATAGGTGATGTTGGTCACATCCGCGGCGTAGGCATCGGAGTTTTCCTCCAGGTATACCTTAAGAGAGTGCAAGTCATTGGTGCCCACGCCTTCCAGCATGGTGCTGAGCATGGCCTGCTCCACCACGGTGCCGTCGCTCTTCAGGGCTTCCACTTCTTCGCGCTTCGAGACAAAGCTGCCCAGAATGCCCGTGATATCTGCGGCCTCGCTGGTGATGGAAAGGGGATAGGAAGAAAGCGTGTCTTCCTGCACGGTGTCGATGTAATCATTGGTGCCCTGGCTTACGGCATAGATCAGGGCAATGCCGATAATGCCGATGCTGCCGGCGAACGCCGTGAGCAGCGTACGGCCCTTTTTGGTGAACAGGTTGTTCAAACTCAGGCTGAAGGAGGTGAGCAGCGACATGCTGGCCTTTTTCTTGCGCCGGCCGATGGGGGCGGCAGGCACGGCCGATGTGCCGGCCTCTGCCGAGGAAACACCCTCTGCCGTATCTCCTGCGGCAGCAGCGGCTGCGGCATAGGCTTTGCGTCCGCCGGCTGCTTCCACAGCGGCGTCCTCTTCCCGCAGGGCTTCCAGTTCGGCCTCGGTAATGGGCATGGAATCGCTGATTACGTTGCCGTCCAGCATGCGCACGATGCGGGTGGAATACTCCATGGCCAGCTCCGGGTTGTGGGTGACCATGACCACCAGGCGGTCCTGCGCGATCTCTTTCAGAATGTTCATGACCTGGATGCTGGTCTCGCTGTCCAGTGCGCCGGTGGGCTCGTCCGCCAGGATGATATCCGGGTCGTTAACGATGGCGCGGGCGATGGCCACGCGCTGCATTTGGCCGCCGGACATCTGGGCCGGGCGCTTGCGCAGCTGGTTGCCCAGGCCAACGGCCTCCAGCGCCTGCTTGGCGCGCTCGCGGCGTTCCTTTTTGCTTACGCCGGAAAGGGTGAGCGCCAGCTCCACGTTGCTCAGCACCGTCTGGTGGGGAATCAGGTTATAGCTCTGGAACACAAAACCAATGGAATGGTTGCGGTAGGTGTCCCAGTCGCGGTCCTTATATTCCTTGGTGCTGCGGCCGTTGATGATCAGGTCGCCGTCGGTGTACTGGTCAAGGCCGCCGATGATGTTCAGCGTGGTGGTCTTGCCGCAGCCCGAGGGGCCGAGGATCGAAACAAATTCGTTGTTGCGGAAGCGCAGGTTCACGCCCTTCAGCGCCATGATATTTTCGCCGCCGGAGGGATAGATTTTTACTATGTTGTTCAGTTCCAGCATGGGTATACATTCGTCCTTTACGGGGGCTTATACGCCCGCCAATTATATTCCTATAAATTATATGATACGAAGGGGAAAAAAACAATAAACGGACTGTGAATAATTCCTCAAAATTGTTTTAAATTTCTGTATTATCTGCCGAAAAGCACCATAAGAGTGACAAAAAAGTTACAAATATTACGCTGCTTCCAGTTTATGTGCTGAAGCAAAGCGGCGGAGTCGGGTCCCGGAATCGAACCGGGCAGGCGGAAGACTGAATTTATATCCCCCCGGGGGGCTTAAAGTGAAAAGCCGGGCGGACTATAATACAGCACATAAAATAAGAAGCCGGCACGGAGGAACGCGATGCAGCCAACAAAAAAACGAAAAAAAGAATCCGCTTTCATTGCGCTGCTTGCTGTGCTGGTGCTGGCAATGAGCTTTGTGTGCCTGTTTGTGGGCTCTTCCCACATGGGCCTGGCAGATGGCCTGCGGGCACTGGCAAAGCAGAGCAGCCCGGCCAATATCCGCATCATCTGGAATATCCGCATTCCGCGGGTGCTGGCAGCTGTGATCGCCGGCGCCGGCCTTTCGGTAAGCGGGCTGGTGATGCAGACCACGCTGAACAATGCCATGGCTTCGCCCTCCACGCTGGGCGTTTCCAACGCTGCGGTGTTCGGGGCCAACCTTTCCATCATTGCCTTTGCCGGGGGCTTTCTTTCCACCGGCAATAATCTCAGCAGCTATATGGTGGGGGCAAATCCCTTTGCCACCAGCCTGATGGCCTTTGTGTTTGCCGCCCTTTCCATCCTGCTGATCCTTGCCCTTTGCCGGGTGCGCGCCTTTTCGCCCAATGTGGTGGTGCTGGCGGGCATTGCTATGGGTTCAGTGTGGACGGCGGCTACCACCATCCTGCAGTTTTATGCCACGGATGTGGGCCTTTCCGCCGCTGTGATCTGGAGCTTTGGCGACCTTGGCCGTGCGACCTACCGCACCGATGCCATCATGCTGGCTGTGGTGCTGGCCGGTGCCGTGCTTTTCAGCTGCATGGCCTGGCGGCTGAACGCCCTGCTGGGCGGGCAGGCTGCAGCAGGGGCCATGGGCGTGAATGTGGAGCTGCTGCGCTTTGTGTGCCTGCTGGCGGCTTCGGTGATCACGGCCGTGTGTGTTTCTTTCCTGGGGGTCATCGGCTTTGTGGGCATCATCTGCCCCCATGTTACCAAAAAACTGCTGGGGCAGGACCACCGGGTCACGGTGCCGGTCTCGCTGCTCGGCGGCTGCCGGCTCCTGCTGCTGGCCGATACCTTTTCCCGCAGCCTGGGCAGCGGATCCGCTCTGCCGGTGGGGGCCATCACCTCGCTGCTGGGGGCCCCGTTCTTCCTTGCCATCATCTTTTCGGGAAAGGAGAACCGCCCATGCTGAAGGTTGAAGATCTCCGTTTTCGCTATTCCCCCCGCGGCCCCCTGGTGCTGGATGGGGTGGACCTGCAGCTGCAGCCCGGGCAGATCGGAATTGTGCTGGGCCGCAACGGCAGCGGCAAAAGCACGCTGTTTAAGACCATTCTTGGCATTCAAAAACCGCTGAGCGGTAAGGTGCTGTTTGAGGGGCAGGACCTGCATGCCATGACCCGGCGCGAACGGGCCCGCATCGCGGCCTATGTGCCTCAGGACATCCGCTTTGGCGACCTTACGGTGTTCGATTCTGTGCTGCTGGGGCGCATTTCCTATTTTGGCATGCGTGCCGGCGCGGATGACATTGCTGCCGTGGAGCAGATCCTGCAGGAAATGGACCTGAGCGATTTTGCTGCGCGCAGCGTGGAAAAGCTTTCCGGCGGCGAACGGCAGAAGATCGCCATTGCACGCGCCATGGCGCAGGACCCCCGCCTTATGGTGTTCGATGAACCCACCGGCAACCTGGACATGGCCAACGAGCTGCTGATCCTGCAGGAGGCAAAGCGTCTTGCCCGGGAAAAGAACATTGCCATCCTGTGCTCCCTGCACGACCTGAACCAGGCGCTGCAGCTGGGCGACCGCTTCTTTTTTATGAAGCAGGGCAGGGTGAAATATGCCTGCGATGCGCAGGACATCACGGAGGAACTGATCCGCGACGTGTATGGCGTTGCGGTGAAGATCATACAAGCAGAAAACCGAAAAATTATTATTGGAGGAGACCTGAATGAAAACAAATAAACTGATCGCTCTGCTGCTGGCCTTTGCCATGTGCCTGGCTCTGTGCGCCTGCGGCAGCACTCCGGCAGCTGCCCCCGCAGCCACCGCTGCCCCGGCCGAAGCCGAAACCACCGCGGAACCCGCCCCCGGCGATGATAAAGACTCCGTTCTGCCCGCCGAACCCGTGGAAAGCGCCGAAATCGAGATCACCGACATGATCGGCCGCCAGGTCACCGTGGTGCCCGGCAGCTACGAGCGCGTTGTGTGCATCGGCGCCGGCGCCCTGCGTATGTACAGCTACATTGGCGATGTGCAGCTGCTGTGCGGCGTGGAAGATATCGATAACCCCACCCTGGACGAGCGTCCCAAGATGTTCGATTCCGTTGCCCGCCCCTATGTGCTTGCCTTTGCCGACACCTTCACCACTCTGCCTTCCTGCGGCGTTGGCGGCCCTCAGGCCCAGACGGCCGAGGCAGAAAAGATTCTTTCCTGCAGCCCCGACATCGTAATTTCCGAATACGAGGATGTGGAAAAGGAAGATGCCCTGCAGGAACAGCTGGGCGTGCCCGTGATCACGCTGAAGGCCGGCCCCAAGGGCGTGTTTGATGATTCCTTCCAGGGCAGCATGCGCCTGCTGGGCAGCCTGTTTGCACAGGAAGAAAAGGCTGAAGCTCTGGTCAGCTTTATCCAGGGCGAAGCAGCCGAGATCAGCGCCCGCACCGCTGACATTGCCGAGGAGGATAAGCCCGGCGTGTATATCTGCGGCCTTGGCAACTGGGGCACCACCAACCACCTGATGACGGCCCAGAACTATGTATCCCTGAACCTTGCCAACGTGCGCAACGTGGTAACCGATCTGGAAGCCCCCGGCATCCAGGCCATTGAAGAGGAAAAGTTCGTTGCCCTGGGCGATGACATGGATATCATTATCATGGATGCCGCTGCCGTAAAGAACATCAAGCCCCTGTACCAGGAAGACAGCACCATGTTCGATACCTGCAAGGCATGGCAGAACGGCCAGGTATACCTGGAAATGGCCTACAATGCCTACTACACCAACTATGAGATCGCGCTCATCAACACCTGGTTCATTGCCAAAACCGTTTACCCTGACCTGTTTGAAGATATTGACCTCACGGCCAAGACCAACGAAGTGACCCAAATGTTCCTTGGCACTGCCCTGGCCGAGCAGATCGCAGCCTGCCCCAGCAGCTTTGGCGGCTACCAGCAGATCGATACGGCCACCTTCTTCGGCTGATTAACCGGCTGATCCACACAATTATTCACACAGGGGGAAATGAACATGCAGAAATCCGATGTGATCACCTTTTTTGATAACTGCGCGCCAAGCTGGGATGCCGAAATGGTGAAGAGCGACAAGATCATCAACCGCATTCTGGACCAGGCGTTTGTTGGTCCCGGTATGGATGTGCTGGATGTGGCCTGCGGCACGGGCGTGATGTTCCCGTACTATCTGCAGCGCGGTGTGGCCTCGGTAACGGGCATAGATATCTCGCCGGAAATGGCAAAGATCGCTGCGGCAAAAACGGCAGATGAGCCGCGCATCACGGTGATCTGCGGCGATGTGGAGGAGGCTGAGATGCCCCGCAAATTCGACCGCATCGTGGTATATAATGCCTTTCCCCATTTTCCGGACCCCAAAAAGCTGATCCGCGTGCTGGCCGGTCTGCTGAAGCCGGAAGGCCGCCTGACCATTGCCCACGGCAAAAGCCGCCTGGAAATCGATGCCCACCACATGGGCCCTGCCAGCAAGGTCTCCAACGGACTCATGCCCGCCGACCGGCTGAAGGCGCTGCTGGATCCCTGGCTGGACGTGGAGATCATGGTCAGCACTGATGAAATGTATCAGCTCAGCGGTGTTCTGCGTGACCCGCAGGAGCATATCCACTGCGCGGTGCCTCATGCCCACCACGACCATGCGCATGCCCACAGCCACGAACCGCTTTCCGGCACGGCTATGAGCAAACTGCTGGTGCTGATGAAGTACATGGTGGACCATAACGAGGCCCACGCCCAGGAGCTCGCCTCCCTGGCAGATCAGCTGAGTGCTGCCGGCGAAACGGCAGCCTGTGCCCAGGTGATGGATGCGCTGGTTGGCTTTGATGTGGCCAACGCAAAGCTGGATGCCGTGCGCAGCCGCCTGAGCCGCGAATGATTCCCTAAATACAAAGCCCTGAAGCCGCCATGGCTTCAGGGCTGTTTTTTGTCACGCTCCGGTTATCGCAGCAGCTTAAGGATCTCGGGATCTTTGGCCTTGTCTAAAAGTGCGGCATTGTGTGAGCATGTGATTTATGCGGACACCGACCGCACAAATCAGGCACCCGGATAGTGAAAGCAGAAGTGTCAAAACTCAGCAGGCAAAGGTATACCGCCCCGGAGGGGCTGCAGTTTTTTCGGCTGCGCAGTTGTATGCGCAGCCGTTTTCTGTTAAGCTGAAAGAAACAGATCATTCTTGAATGGAGGTACAGCGATGATGGGATCGGAAGCATATGAACAGTACCGCACGGCCCAGAAGGCAGGCAAAAAATATTACCGCGAGGCGGTTGCCGCCGGCAGATACCCGTACCCTGCCGTGCTGGACGAAATCCTGGAGCACACAAACACTGTTGGCAAGATGGACCTTGGTGTGATCACTATTCCCACGGACCTTATTGTGGGCACACGCTCTGCGGGCAGGGGACCGGCACTGGCCGGCAATTTCATGCCCCTGCTGGAGATCGATTCGGAGTTTGGCAGCAAATGGGTGCGCCTGTGCGAGGCGCACCTGGGCCCCGAGGGCATCCGCGACGCTCCCAAGGTGTATGAATACCTGGGGCGCTTTTATGTGGAAGAGGGCAACAAGCGCGTGAGCGTACTGCTGAGCTACGGGGCACGGTCCATTCCTGCCCATGTCATCCGCATCCTGCCGGAATACTCCGAGGACAGGGATATTCAGCGCTATTATGAATTTGTGCATTTCCACACGCTGTCCGGCCAGTACGGCGTGCAGATGCAGCACCGGGGCGAATATGCCCGGCTGGTGGCTGCCCTGGGCATGGAGCCGGACCATATCTGGACCATGGAGGAGCGGCGCCACTTTGCGGCAGGTTTTTCCCGCTTCAGCGACGTGTTCCGGGAAGCAGACCGCGGCATCAGCGGTGCCACAGCCGGCCAGGCGCTGCTGGTATGGCTGGGCGTGTTCCGCTTTGCGGATATCAAGACCGATTCCCGCCAGGAACTGCTGGAGAAGCTCCGCCGCCTGCAGGCAGATTTCCGGCTGGTGGGGGGCATGGTGAATGCGGATATTCAAACCGAGGCGGATGATGCGCTGGAGAGCGAAAAGAGCCGGAGCCTGCTGCCTCATTTCGGCCTTTTCGGCCGAAAACAGGTCCGTGTTGCCTTTATCTATGCCTATGACCTTGCGGAAAGCGCCTGGACGCGTTCCCATGACTATGCCCGCCAGTACCTGGAGGAACATTTTGGCGGCAGCATTCAGGTTGCCGTGTATAACGCCGCAGACCGGCAGTACTACCGGGCCATGGAGCAGGCGATTGAAGACGGGGCAGAGCTGCTGTTTGCCACAACGCCTTCCATGATGGATGCCTGCCGGCGGATCGCCGTGGAACACAGGCAGGCCAAGATACTGAACTGTTCCCCCTCACTGCCGTATGCCGGCGTGGTCACCTATTACAGCCGCATCTACGAGGTTAAGTTTATTGCCGGGGCCATTGCCGGTGCCATGTCGCAGGGCGATTCCATCGGCTTTATTGCCAACTACCCCATTATGGGGGTGTATGCCAACATCAATGCCTTTGCCCTTGGAGTAAAGCTCACAAATCCGCGGGCGCGGGTGAAGCTGCGCTGGTCCTGCCTGCCCGGCGACCCGGTGGCGGAGCTGCTGCGGGAGGGAGTTACTGTGATCTCCAACCGCGATGCAACCACCACGAAAAACGAGCATCAGTCCCTGGAATGGGGCACGTATTCCGTGGGGCCCAATGGCTTTGAGACTCTGGCAGTGCCCTGCTGGAACTGGGAACAGATGTATGAAAAGCTGATCCTTGGCATGGTAAACGGCGCATGGAACATGGCAGAAGTGCGGCCGGTGAACCTGTGGTGGGGCCTGAAGAGCGGAGTGACAGATATTCAGTTTGGCCATCAGCTGCCCGACGGCATGCTGAACCTGGCGAAGATCCTGAAAACAGGCCTTGCGGAGGGAAGGATCGACCCCTTTGACCAGCGCATCGTTGACCGCGACGGGGTTCTGCGCTGCGACGGCAGCACCTCTCTGAGCCCGGAGGAGATCATAAACATGAACTGGCTGTGCGACAATGTGGACGGCATCACGCCGGAATTTGAAGACCTGCTGCCCGAATCAAAGGAACTGGTGCGCCTGCTGGGCATTGACCGCGGGCAGCTCCAGCCGGAACGGGAGGAAAAACAGTTATGAAGATCCTTGTTGTTTCGGATGAGGAAGAGAGCTGCTTTTGGGATTATTACCGGCCGGGGCGCCTGGCAGAATACGACCTGATCCTTGCCGCCGGCGACCTGAAGGCGGAGTATCTGAGTTTCCTGGTTACCATGGCGCGCTGCCCCCTGATGTATATTCACGGCAACCATGACGGGCGCTATGAAAAAAAGCCGCCCGAGGGCTGCAACTGCATCGAGGACAAGCTGATCATCTACCGCGGAGTCAGGATCCTGGGCCTGGGCGGCTGCCGCAAATACAAGGGCGACACCCACCAGTACACCGATGCCCAGATGCGGCGCCGGATCCGCAAGCTGTGGCCGGCGCTGAAGCTGGCAGGAGGCGTGGATATTGTGCTTACTCATGCGCCGGCCCGATACTGCGGCGATGCGGAGGACCTGTGCCACCGGGGCTTTGAATCCTTTGTTGACCTGATGGATCAATACCGGCCGCAATATTTTGTGCACGGTCATATCCACCTGAATTACGGCAAGGATCTCAGCCGCGTACGGCAGAGGGGCAGCACGACCATTGTGAATGCCTGCGGCCATTATGTAATTGAGATCGAGAACGATGAGCGCCTGCCCCAAAGCCGGCTTGCGCGCTATGCCCGCAAAAAGCTTCGCCTGCGGTGAAAAGCAGCCATAGGAAAGCAGAAAAGCAAAAATCAAAAGTATTATACAAAATGATACAAGGGGCTGCCTCTCAGGACGAGGCAGCCCCTTTTTTACCTTGCTGAGCAGGTTTTGGCTTTGCGGCAGCCGGTGCTTGACATTCCGGAAAAACGAATTATAATAACTGTTATATAACAAGCATTATATAAAAGGAGAACACGTATGCCGCCCAAAGCGAAGATCAACCGACAGAGGATCATTGATGCTGCCCTGCAGGTGATCCGCACCCGGGGGCACGAGCAGCTGAATGCCCGCGCCATTGCCCAGGTGCTTGAATGTTCCACCCAGCCGGTGCTGTATTATTTCCAGACCATCGATGCGATCCGCCAGGCGGCGTATCAGGCAGCCGATGAACTGCACACCGCAGCTATCCAGCCCAAAGGGGAGCGGGGGATCCACCCGCTGCTGGAGCTGGGGCTGAATTACATCCGCTTTGCCCACGAGGAAAAGAACCTTTTCCGCTTTCTGTTTCAGTCCAACGGGTTTGGCGGCAGATCCATGGCAGGCCTGCTTTCCAGCCCCGGCGGCGAGGAACTGATCGGCATGTTTGCCGCGGGCATGAAATGCAGCCCTCAGCAGGCAAGAGAAGCCTTCCTGGGCCTGTTTGTCTCGGCCCACGGCATTGCCAGTTTGCTGGCCAACAACGCAATGGAATATGAAGAGGATGCGTTTGCCGCAATTCTGAAGCGCACCTGCGGCAGCGTGAAAGGAGCGGACCAATGAAAGATTTTGTGCAGGCGGCTCTGCCCTGGGTGGCCATGGGGGTGCTGATCGCCTTTCTGCTGGTAAGAAAATTCGGCCCCAGAAAGCGGCCGGTAAAGGATTACACTGCCGAGGGCATGAGCATTGGCATGTGCCTGGGCTGCGCCATCGGCGCCGCCGGCGTGATGCGCATTGAAAACGGACTCTGGATCGGCATGCTCATCGGCATGCGGGCGGGAAGGGCAAAAGAGAAAAAGCCCTCAGAAAAAGAGGGCACTGACGAAGAGAAGGAGTGAATCCCATGATCAAAAAACTGTACCTGAAACATGAAACGCCCTTCTGCATCGGGCTGATCATCCTGTATGTGGTGCTCAATTCCCTGTGCCTGCAGAATTACGAAACCATCCACTGGCAGAGCGCCGTGATCAACCTTGCCTTCTGCGCAGCTCTGGCGGTCCTTACGCTGCACCTGAATAAAACGGCCTTCTATGGCCTTACCCGGGTGCGCAATGCAAAGGCCTGCCTGTATTTCCTGCCCCTGGCAGTGATCGCTTCCGTGAACCTGTGGGGCGGCGTGTGCGTGCAGAATACTGCCGCGCAGATCCTGTGCCACGTGATCATGATGCTGTGCGTGGGCTTTATTGAGGAAATGATCTTCCGCGGCTACCTCTTCCGCATGATGGAAAAGGATAACCTGCGCCTTGCCATGGTGGTCAGTGCCCTTACCTTTGGCATCGGCCACATCGTGAATCTGCTGAACGGCGAGCCTCTGGTGCCCACGCTGCTGCAGCTGTGCTATGCCACGGCCATCGGCTGGCTGTTTGTGGTGCTGTTCCGCAAAACCGGCTCCCTCTGGCCCTGCATCATCACCCATGGGGTGCTGAATGCGCTTTCCATTTTTAATGTGGAAAACGACCGCCTGCTTTATATTGCCTCTGCCCTGCTGATCGTGGTGAGCCTTGGCTACGCCGAATTCATCCGCCGCAGCGGGAAAGAGACAGCAGAATAAACCAAGAAAAAACTGACCATCCGGCCAGAATAACAAAAGCCGGCCCGTTTATTCGGGCCGGCTTTTTCATGCCGTGTGGGCAATTGCAAACGGCTGGCTGATGAGGATCTCGTCAATGCTCACCTGCAGCACGGCGGAAAGCACCAGCAGGTTATCCACGGTGGGCAGGGCAGAGCCGTTCTGCCATTTGTAGATGGCCTGGGGGGTGGAAAAGCCAAACACTTCCTGCAGCTCTCTTACGGTGATGCCGGCTGCTTTTCTCAGCCGGGCAATGTTCTGGCCGGTGGCGTTCATATTAATTACGGGAATGCTGTTCATATCATCAAATCTCCTTAAAAACATAAAAAATACCGCCTGTCCCGAACAAGACAAGCGGTTTGGAATGAGGTACGTTTCAGGTCAGACCTGGTTCAGGTCCGGATGATACAAACGCCTTCGGCACGGCTTCATCTTATCTGCGGGCATAACAAAGTGATCCAGACTTGCGTACGCAGGCTGGAGATTGTTAGTTAAGTTGCCGAACATATAAGTGAAACGCATGGCTTTTTCCTTTCTGAGCCGGAGGCTCGTTCTTTTTCTGCGCCTAATATAACACGCGGGCGCGGGCTTGTAAATTATATCTGTGGTATAAAAACAGATTTTATCCGGCTGCGTACCGTGCAGCCGTGAACGCCGCTGGACTTGGCCCCTTACAGTGCCTATTATATGCATTCGTGCAGCGAATCGGTCGCCTGCAAGGGGACAAATTGAAGGGCATGCATTATATTTAAGGTTGAAGAGACGAGGAAATCAGTTTCAGATTATTCACGATTTATATACTTTTTTACTGAGTAATATGGTATAATGCAGCCATAACATTGAAAGGGGGATTCCCGTGAGCACTTTAGAAGCAACTGTTTCCATGCTTGAAGTTTTATCGGAAGCTGACTTGCTCCGCATTCAGACTTTTGCAAAATGCCTTTTTATGAGTCAGGGCCATGAGAACCCGTTCCAGCCCTTGACCAAAGGTCAGATCATCGCCCAGTTGGATGAATCAGCCAAAGAATATGCACATGGTCAATTCAAAGATGCAGATGCATTTGCTGATGAAATGATGGAGAAGTATGGCTTATAAGGTAGTTATAACGAATAATGCCATGCGGCAATTTGATCGGTATCTTGGTTATGTGGTGCATACACTGCAAAACAAACAGGCTGCCAGAAATATTTTGCAGGACTTTCGCCAGACGGTGAAGGAACTTGCGGTCGTTGCCGGAAGTATGAAACTCTTGGATGATCCGGAGCTTGCCGGGCGTGGATACAGGAAGCTGAATTTTCAAAAGCATAACTACCTGATGGTTTACCGAATTGAAGATAATACAGCCATTGTTGATGCAATTTTCCACACGCTGCAGGACTACGAAAATGCAATTCGATAAAGAATAATAATACATCCCGAGTGATGATCAACGATCAAATCACTCGGGATGCTTTTTTAACGCAAATGCAAAATTTTTGAGAAATTAGCAAAATGATTTTGCTAATTTTTATGTTTATTTTGCTAAAATTCTTAATTTAGCAAAATATAGTAAAAAACAAGCAAAATTCTATTAAACTATTTTGCTGAATGAACCGCGAAAATTGCGAGCCCTGCAAAAACTTTGTCGCCTGGCGGAGGACCCGAACAGCCCCAAAACAGAATATTCTGTTCCTGCAGCCGGGAAGAACCGCTGGCGGAAACCGGCCGGAAGGAAGTATAATCAGTGCAGAAAGAAGCAGAACACAGAACAGGAGGGCGTTGCATGGAATATAACCTGATTGCAGAGGAATGGTTCGGCTTTGCCGAAGAAATGGAAAACGGGGACCTGATCCTTGCCACTGAAAAAGCAGCCGCCAAGGAGCTGATCGAGGCAAAGGGATCCATCCCGGAGCACCACCTGCAGGCCAGCGGCCTGGACCGGGTGGAAACCGCCGAAGAGCTGCTGGCTGACCGGAAGCGGCTGGTGCAGATTGCCGCATACTTTGCCGACCAGTCCACCACCGAGGAAACCCGCACGCAGGACGGCGTGATGTTCTATGAAGCTGCCTGGTACAACGCACACCTGTTCCATGCGGTGCTGCTGATCGGCTTTGCCGCAGCGGTCTACCATGTTGCGTGCGGGGTGCCCATGCAGATCAGCATCCTGCTGGAGGAGCGGGAGCGGGCCGAGGCCATGGCGCCGCTGGTGCGCACCATTGCCAGTGTGTTCAGCGATGTGCAGGGCTGCAGCGTTGGGCTGCAGGAAGATGACGAAGACGATGAGGAAGCCGAACCCGAAGACACCGCCGAAGATGCCCCCAGCCTTACGGAAAAAGACCTGCAGTGGATGCAGGAGCTGGACGAAGAGGTGGTGAACTATGCCGCCACCGGCAGCATTGCCTACTATACCCGCATCCTCAGCCTGATCCTGCGCGGAGTGGAACACTGGGTAAACGCTGCCTTTGAAGCAGAGTTTGCGCCAGAAGACGAGCCCGGCAAAGCCCCCGTGGGCATCCGCCACGCGGAAGGCCCGGACGGGAGCCGTTACCTTGCCCTTCTTTCCCGCATCGATGATGAGGTTGAAGTGTTTGGCAGCCGGCTGCTGATCGGCGCGCTGGACGAGGTGGACACCGAGGACCTTGCCGGCATCATGATCAACCCCGGCAGGGAAGCCATTCTCATTGACCGCCTGTTTACCACCGCTGCCCGGGACCTGTTTGCCTCCGGCATCGAATTCGGCCAGGACCGCACCGACCCAGAGGAAGAGGACGAAGACGAGGACGAGGATTACGCTTCCAACATCGACGAGATCATCCGCCGGAACGAGGAAGACCATACCCTTCACACCGCCCGGCCTATGACGGAGGCAGAGTATGACGAGGTGGAAGAGCGCATCCGGTACCTTGGCCGGATCATGGAGGATTACGTTGTGCTTGCCTTTGATAACTACCTGGGCGAGGACTCCGTGATTCAGATCCGGGCCGAAAAGATCGAAGACAGCTATGAGGTGGATATCACCATGGACTTTTCGGATTATGGCTGCGAGGAGCCCATCGTGCTGCACCGCAGCCTGACGCTGGAACAGACACTAGATCTGTACCCCAGCCTTGGCCTGGAGGGAAAGCAGACCGGCGACATGGAATATGTGATGAATCACTTCCGGGCGCTGTAAAA
>JAKSSN010000003.1 GCA_024403095.1 Oscillospiraceae bacterium | reverse complement strand
CGTTCGATGCGGGCTTCCTTCAGGAACTCGCACAGTTCTTCGAACTCGTCGGGGCCCTCACCGGGCAGACCGGTGATCAGGCTGGTGCGGAGCACAAGGCCGGGAATGCGTTCGCGCAGGGTGCGGAACAGAACACGGATCTCGTCACCGGTGCCTTTGCGGTTCATAGTTTTAAGAATGTGGTTGTTGATATGCTGGATAGGAATATCCAGGTATTTTACAATTTTGCTGTTGGAGGCAATCTCGTCGATCAGCTCATCATCAAACTGGTCGGGATACAGGTAGTGCAGGCGGATCCATTCAACACCATCGATCTGGGCAATCTTGCGGCACAGCTCAGCAAGGCAGCGACGGCCATAAAGGTCGGTGCCGTAGCGGGTGATATCCTGGGCAATCACAATGATTTCCTTCACACCATGCGCGGCAAGGTCGCGTGCTTCATCCAGCACATTCTCCATGCTGCGGGAGCGGTATCTGCCGCGGATATAGGGAATGGCACAGAAGGCACAGAAGTTGTTGCAGCCCTCAGCAATACGCAGGTAGGCCCAGGAGGGACCGGTGGATACCACACGGGAGATCTCCTCCACAGGGGCACTGTTATCCTCAAAGGAACGGGTAGATACGCCTTCGAACAGCGCATCGGCGGCTTCCACGATCTTGCCGAAGCTGCCAACACCCAGAATGGCGTCAATTTCGGGCAGCTCTTCGCTGATGCTGTCCTTGTAACGTTCGGCCAGACAGCCCGTTACGATCAGGTACTGCAGGCTGCTTGTCTGCTTCAGCTCGGCCATTTCCAGAATCGTGTCGATGGCTTCGGTTTTGGCAGAATCAATAAAGCCGCAGGTATTTACAATTACAAGATCCGCTTCTTCCGGATTTGGAACCAGAGTATATCCGGCTTCCGTCATCAGAAAAAGCATCTGCTCGCTGTTAACAAGGTTTTTGGCACAGCCGAGCGAAACCATTGCAAATTTTTTGTCCATAGTCAGTCCAGTTCAACCTCAATTTCATCGGAAGAGAGATCCGAGCTGGCATTTTCCAATGCCTGACGGATCTGCGCCCAGGAATAGCCGCGCCGATAAAGCGCGTTGGAGACCTTAGCGACCTGCTTGCGGTCGGAAGGGTCGGATAAATGACGGGAAATATAGCTTTGCAGCTTGTCGCTGTTGTCGCTCATGTTTTCCATGGCCTCGTCCCAAAGGTCGCGGCTCACGCCGCGGCGTGAAAGCTCGGCACGGATGCGGGAAGCACCATAGCCTTTTGCGCAGAAATGCCGAACAACGGCAGCGGCATAGACGCTGTCGTCAATAAATCGGTTCTGCTCCAGCCAGAGGCAGCAATCCTCTGCTGTATCCGGGTCAAAGCCCTTGCGGAGCAGTTTATCGTGCATTTCTTTTTTCGAGATCATGGGCCGCCGCGAAAGAATCTCCAGAGCGGCGGAATGGGAAGTGGAGCGGCGGTTTGCTGCCAGAAAATGCTGGTATTCCTCGTCGGACAGCTCTTTGCCGCTGTAGATCCGCAGGTCAGCCACCACGTTCAGTGAGGCCCGGATCTCTTCTCCGTTATCAAACACAACGGAGAAGAAATCAGCAGAGACCCGATTCAATGCCTGTACGGTCAAAGGAATCAGCCTTCCTCAAAGTCGTTTGCGCTCACATCCACAGCCTTGCCGGACACCTTGGCGGCGCGCTGGGCATTGGGGCTGAGAAGCTTTGCATAGTTTTCACGGACCTGACGCTCGATGTCGTCGCAGATCTCGGGGTTGGAGAGCAGATATTCCTTTACTGCATCTTTACCCTGCAGACGCTGGCCGGCAACGGTAAACCAGGCGCCGCCCTTGTCGATGATCTCCATCTTCACAGCGGTATCAATGATCTCGCTGATCTTGGAGATGCCTTCACCATAGATGATATCGAATTCAGCCTCGCGGAAGGGAGGAGCTACCTTGTTTTTAACAACTTTGGCACGGGTGCGGTTGCCGTACACTTCGCCGTTTGCTTTCAGGGATTCCACCCTGCGCACATCAATACGCACGGAAGCATAGTACTTCAGTGCAAGGCCGCCGGGAGTGGTTTCGGGGTTGCCGTACATAACGCCGATCTTCTGGCGCAGCTGGTTGATGAAAACAACGGTGCAGTTGTTCTTGGAAATAGCACCGGCCAAACGGCGCATTGCCTGGCTCATCAGACGGGCCAGCATACCCACTACAGTGTCGCCCACTTCGCCTTCCAGTTCGGCGCGGGGGATCAGTGCGGCTACAGAGTCGACGACAACGATATCAACGGCGCCGGAGCGGACCAGAGATTCACAGATGTCCAGGGCCTGCTCGCCGGTATCCGGCTGAGAGATCAGCAGGCTGTCGATGTCAACGCCCAGGGCGGCTGCATAAGCAGGCTCCAGTGCGTGCTCAACATCGATGTAGGCAGCTTCGCCGCCGCTCTTCTGGGCGGAAGCAACACAATGCAGTGCCAGAGTGGTTTTACCGGATGCTTCAGGACCATAGATCTCAATGATACGGCCCTTGGGAATACCGCCGATGCCCAGTGCCATGTCAAGGGAGAGAGAACCGGTGGAAAGTGCTTCCACATTCACCAGAATATCGTCGCCCAGGCGCATGATGGTGCCTTTGCCGTAATCCTTTTCAATCTTTGCGATTGCGGTTGCCAGAGCCTTTTTCTTGTCCATGTCTGCGGGAGGGGGAGCGATGGGGGAACTCTTTTTCTTTTCAGCCATAATAATAACTCCTTATATAGACGGGCGGAAGATCCGCCCCTGATTTACAAAAGAAGTACCGCTTACACAAAGCCAATCACAACGCGTTCCACGCTGCCGGTGTCGATACGGCTTTCCACGGAGCGGAAGCCGGCAGAAAGGAGCATTTCCTTCACATCCTCTGCCTGCCCTTCGCCCACCTCGAACAGGATGGAACCTTCGGGCCGCAGGAGCGACTTCCAGTATTTGATGATTGCTTTGTAGAAGACCAGCCCGTCTTTGCCGCCATCCAGTGCCCAGTGCGGCTCGTAGTCCTTTACCGAGGAATCCAGAGTATAGATCTCTTCGGTGGGGATGTAGGGCGGGTTGGAAATGATCATGTCGAACATGCCAATGCTCATGGGAGGAGTGGATGCGGCATCGGCCTGCATTGTAAGGATGCGGGAAGTGAGCCGGTTGAGCAGAATGTTCTTGCGGCAGATCTCCAGAGCGGCGTTGCTGATATCCACAGCAACCAGCTTGGAGGCGGGCATCTCATGCGCCATGGCGCAGGCAATGCAGCCGCTGCCGGTGCAGAGATCCAGGATGCGGGCATCCATCTTCTTGCCGGTGAGGATCTCCTTGGCGGTGTCGATGAGGAGCTCGGTATCGATGCGGGGGATCAGAACATCCGGGGTGACATACATGGGAAGTCCATAGAATTCCCACATGCCGGTGATATAGGCAACCGGTTCGCCGGCCAGACGGCGGCGGATGTAATCGGCTACTTTGCGCTCCACTTCCGGGGAGGCATACAGCATGCCGTCGCGCAGCAGATCTGCGGTCGTCTTGCCGGAGGCCTGGGAGAGAATCACCGATGCTTCCAGATTATAGGTTTCAATGCCGTTGTCGCGCAGGGTGTTGCGCGTGGCAATGCGAATATCGTTATAGGTTTTCATACGCAGTGTTCCCGATCACCATTCATCGGAACCTTTCTCTTCAGGAATTACAAGCTCCATGGCGCGGATGGCACATTCGATCATGGAGTCGTCAGGCTCGTTGGTCGTCATGTGCTGCAGCCACTTGCCGGGGGCAGAAAGGATGGCAGAAAGACGATTGTCGTGACGGCCGCACCAGCGGTTGATCTCGTAGCTGATGCCAACGACCAGCGGCAGAAGCAGCAGGTGGCAGCCCATGCGCGCAAAAGTGTTATCGATGCGCACAACGGAGTTTACCAGAATGCTAACAAGAACAACGACCAGAAGAAAACTGGTGCCGCAGCGGGGGTGGAAACGGCTTTCTGTGCGAACATTTTCCACGGTAAGCGGCTTGCCATGCTCGTAGCAGAAAATGGTTTTATGCTCGGCTCCGTGGTAGGAGAACAGGCGCTTCACATCGCTTACGTTGGTGCAGAGCTTCATGTAAGCAAGAAGGATGGCGATTCGCACCAGACCTTCGGAAATGTTGCGCAGAAAGTAGCTGGTTTTCAGGAAGGGAATGAGGCCAATAATGGCAGCCGGGAGAAAGATGAACAGAAACACAGATAATGCAACGCCCAGCACGACTGCTGTGCCGATGATCAGTTTTTGGGCTTTCTCGGCCTCGAAATGGGCCTTGATCCATTGATCCAGTTTATCTTCTTCCTGTTGGTCTTCCAGGGGGACGAGCTCGGCCGAATAGGTGAGAGCCTGCATGCCCTTTACCATGGAATCGAGGAAGGTGGCGCAGCCGCGGATAAAAGGAACACCAAGAATGGGATAACGGTCTTTAATAAACTTCAGTTCTTCGGTTTTTTCCACAAGCCCGTCGGCCGTGCGGCATACGATGGCCTGCTTTTTGGGGCCGCGCATCAGGATGCCTTCGATGAGGGCCTGACCGCCGATGGAAGTTCTGAAGTTGCAGGAAGGGGTATTCTCAGCCATAGATTTCTCCATTGTTACAGGGCAGAGTTACCGTGACCATGCATCCGCCGCCTTCGGCATTGGAAATTTCCAGCGTGCCGCCATGGCGGGCAACGATCTCGTCGCTCACGGCAAGGCCGATGCCGGTTCCACGGTTTTTGGAACTGCCTTTGTAGAATTTTTCCTTCACATGCGGGAGCTCGGACTCGGGAATTCCCTTACCGTGATCTCTGCATATGATAGTAACCTTTTCGTTGTCCGATAAAAGGGACACGTCGATCGTTCCGCCTTCGCCGCCGTGTTTGGAGGCATTATCCAGCAGGTTCAGGAACACCTGCTTCAGCCGTTCAGCGTCGGCGGGGATCAGGGGAATGTCCTGCTCGGGGGCGGTGTAGTTTAAAGTGGTGCCGGCCTGCTTCAGCAGTTCACCATAGGTGAAGAGCGCGTCTTCCAGCTCTGCTGCAATGTCGATCAGCTCCACGCGCAGGTTAAAGCGGCCATCCTGGATGCGGGCAAACTCTAGAAGCTCCGTAACCATTCCGGTAAGGCGCTCTGCCTCTTTGGAAATAATATTGATTCCGCGCAAAGAATCGCCCTGCACGGCTTCGTCGTAGGCAATGGTTTCTGCCCAGCCCTCAATGGCGGTAAGGGGCGTGCGGAGCTCGTGGGAGATCTGGGAAATAAACTCGGTGCGGGATTTTTCTGCAATTGCAGTTTTGGTGCTCATTTCATTGATCTGCGTGCCAAGGTCGCCGATCTCGTTATCGGTGCTGATCTCGGCACGGGTGCCGTAGCTGCCTTCGGCAATATGCTCAGCCGTGCGGGTGAGCATTTCCAGCGGGTCGGTTACGTTTTTCAGGAACCAGATGTTCAGCGCAATGATCCACACGCAGGCAACCAGGATCAGGATCACAGTTGCGGCAATAAATCCGCGCAGAACAAGGAAAACAGCCAGAAGCAGCGAGATAAGCGAGATCAGACCGGAAAGAAAGAGCTGTGTTTTCAGATTCAGGTGCATGGATCCGTACTTCCTGTCAGCTTAATAGCCCCATTTGTAGCCATAGCCCCAAACGGTGGTGAGGAACTCAGGTTCGGTAGGATCGGATTCGATCTTCATTCTAAGACGGCGGATGTTTACATCAACGGTTTTCAGTTCGCCTTCAAAGTCGGCACCCCAGACGGCGGTAAGGATATCGCTGCGGGACATGGCTTTGCCCGGGTTTTCCATAAACAGCTTCATCAGCAGGTATTCGATCTGAGTCAGCTTAAGGCGCTTGCCCTCGCGGTCAAGAGTGCGGTTGCGGGTGTTCAGAGTGAAGGGACCGCTCTGCAGCTCATAAACCTCTTCTGCGGGCTCGTCGCCGCCCAGGCGGCGGATGAGTGCATCCACACGGGCAGTAAGCTCGGCGGGGGAGAAGGGCTTGGTGACATAGTCGTCGGCACCGGTCATCAGGCCGGTAACTTTATCGATCTCCTGGCTCTTGGCAGTGAGCATGATGATGCCCATTTTGCTGCCGGATGCACGGATCTTTCGGCAGACTTCAAAACCATCGATGCCGGGAAGCATAACGTCCAGCAGGGCGAGGGCAATGTCGGGGTTGACCTTCAGGCGCTCAAGAGCCTGTTCGCCGGAGCTTGCTTCAATGGGGTCGTAGCCATTGCGCTTCAGGTTGATCACAATGAAGCTGCGAATATTGCTTTCGTCTTCAAGAACAAGGATCTTTTTCATAGTAACCTCCATCATAACCGGGTTCGTAATATATATACGGCCGTTCTAACCGGATTTTAACAATATGTAGTGATTATAACATACTGTAACCGTTAATGGTAGTAAAAGTTTCAAAAAACAGTGCCGTAATTTGCCAAAAGTGACAGAGCAAAAACAAAGCTTTGGCGAATCAGAATCTATTTGATATTTTTTAGCAAAAAGAGTAAGATAAATGCACGGATTTGAAAATTAATGGAGGAAATACCATGCGTTCCATTCTGATAAAAGATACTACCCGCGACGAGCGGGACCAGATCGTTCGCGAATCCCTGGGCTACAGCGAAGTAAGCTGCGAGGAGCCGGACGGATATGATTTTTACCTGCCCTATATCGAGGGCGAAATGGAACTGAAAGACCTGAATATGGCCTATCAGGCAGGATATGTTATGGCAGACTTGGACCATGACCGCCGCAGCAGCAGCTGCACAATGTGAAAAAGAACAGGGGAACGGAGCACCGATGAGACAGGGAGACCATGCAAAAGTATATACCTGGGAACACACCGACGGGGAAGCAAAGCAGATCTACGATCAGGCTTATGCGGCGGCAAAGGAACTGATCGGCATTGCCAGGCTGGAAGAGAACGACCTGCTGGTCGTGGGCTGCTCTACCAGCGAGGTCTGCGGGGCAAGCATTGGCTCGGAATCCCGGCCGGAAGTGGCGGAGATGCTCTTCCGCGGCATTCAGGATGCATGCGCCGAGCACCACGTGTGGCTGGCTGCTCAATGCTGCGAACACCTGAATCGGGCAATTATTCTGGAAAAGACCGCTGCCAGAGAGCGGCAGTATGAACTTGTGAATGTGGTCCCTGTGCCCAAAGCAGGCGGCTCCTTTGCCGCAATGGCCTATCAGCATTTTGCGCATCCGGCTGCCGTGGAGCACATCCGGGCAGATGCCGGCCTTGATATTGGCGATACGCTGATCGGCATGCACCTGAAGGATGTGGCGGTTCCCGTGCGCCTTTCCATTTCGGCAATCGGCCAGGCACATCTTGTGGCTGCCCGCACCCGGGCAAAGTATGTGGGCGGCGTGCGTGCGCAGTATGATCCGGACCTTGGCTGAAAACAGCTATCCTGAACAAAGGAGAAACGGTTATGGCATTTGAATGGATGGATGACCCCTGGGAGCAGGGAGCCTATCTTGGTTATATGGTGCATCACGATACGGTTCAGCGTGCGGCGGACCAGATCGTGGATGAGTATCTGCGGACAGGTGACCCGAACGTGACGATTCATGTAGATGCGCCTCTTTCCGACTGGGAGATGCGGGAAATTGACGCCGAAGTGAACTACCGCCTAAGCAAGTATCGCAGATTCTAATCACCAGAATCGGAAAAGCAGAGTTTTATTTCAAGATTGTTTTTCTGAAATGAACTGAATATGAAAATAAAGCCGGTATCACCGAAACGTGATACCGGCTTTGAATATTTGTTGGGTCAGGCTTCATCCGGGGCCTGGCCATCATGGGCAAGCCACTTGCATTCCGTTATTTCCATGTTGGTAAAGGCTGCCTTAAAGGAAGAATCTTCCGGGCTGCAGGCATAAATGCCAAACTGAATTTCGCCTGCTGCTTTGTACATGTGGCAGATCCGCATCTGCTTGAACTTTTTGCCGTCCTCGGAGCATTCGATGCAGTAATCATCCTCGCGGCGGCTGAAGCGGTACCACATGGATTTAATACCGGCGTCGATCTCGGTAGTAGCCCAGTCAGAATAACCATTGTTTGTAGCTACACTGCCAAGGTGCTGAAACACTTCATTTTCATATTCAATGGAGCCTTTCAGCCAGTTTTCGCTGTCGAGATACATCACAACGCCGCACTGGTCAAAACGGTGCTTGCTCTCAAACTCCGTTTTTACGGTAAAAGAAAAATACTTTTCCGCCGTTTTCATCTGCAGAACCGGGGCATTATCGTTCCGAAAATGATAATAGGTCCGCTGCCACAGGTCGGTGTGCGGCTTTGTAAGAATCTCTATTCTCTCGTCTGTGATCGTATAGCCTGCGGGCTCTCTTGTCCAGGTCCACATTTTTGTATCGATCGCCATAAGTTACCTCCAAATTACAGGGCTGATTTATTGTTAAAGATCAGTGAAATCTGCGTTGCTGAGCGGCAGAGCCTATTAGCCGGGGCAGAGCTCGGCTACCACATCACGTACGCACAGGGCAGTGTCGCCGGCGGTCATGGCTGCAGGGCCGTTTTTTCCCTGCGCCAGTTCTCCGGCACGGCCGTTGACCCAGGCGGCAGCGGCAGCAGCTTCTGCGGGGCGGTCGGGGTGCAGGGCGCACAGGGCAGCCAGGATGCCGGAAAGCACATCTCCGCTGCCTGCAGTTGCCATTCCGGCACAGCCGGTGGAGGAGAGATAGACCTCATCTCCGTCGGAAATCACGGTGGTCGGGCCTTTCAGCAGAACCACGGCATGCAACGCCTTTGCCAGCGCAATCGTGCAGCCGATCGGGTCTTCCCGAATCTCCTGCATGCTTTTCCCACTCAGGCGGCTGAATTCTTTGGGGTGCGGAGTAAGAACCAGCCGGCAGGCTGCGCTCCTGCAAAGCGTGGGATCCATAGCGGAAAGGGCGTTCAGCCCATCGGCATCAATGATCAGTGTGCCGGTGTAGGATTTAAGAATATATTCCAGTGCCAAAGCCGTATCGCTGCTGTTCCCGATGCCCATGCCAAAGGCGCAGGCTTTGGTGTTTTTCAGCAGTTCATCCATTTCCTGCGGAACGAAGCAAATTTCCCCGTTGCTTTCTGAAAGGGGGAAAAGCGTGCTTTCCAGAATGTGCGGCACAACCAGCGGGCAAAGCGAGCGGGGAAGCGCAAGCTTTACCACGCCGGCGCCGGAGCGCATGGCGCTGTTTGCAAGGTTGGCAAGACGAATCGCGCCGCTGTAGCGCAGCGAACCGCCTACCAGAGCAAGATAGCCATAGCTCCCTTTATGGGAGTTGTTTTTTCGTTTGCCCAGGAATTCAGTTACATCTTCGGCTTCCACCAGCCGGTAAGGTTTTTCCAGCGGGGGAATGCCAATCTCCAGGTTCTTCAGGCAGCCGATATAGTCTTTGGCATCCCCCAGATAATGCCCGGGCTGCGGACTGCCAAGGGAAAAGGTCACATTGGAACGTACTGCCTGGGTGCATAAACCGTTATCTCCGTTCAGCCCGCTGTTGATATCCACAGCAATCACATAGGCGCCGCTGCGGTTGATTGCCTGAATGGCGGCTTGCATCTCGGGGCGAAGGGCGCCGGAGAACCCGGTGCCAAGCAGGCAGTCCACCACAGTGGCATAAGAAGAAAGGTCGGTTTCGGGCGTGAGGAGCTCGACCGCGACTCCGGCGCTGCGGCACAGGTCATAATAATAGCGGCCGTCGCGGGTGAATTTTTCTTTTAAAAGAAAAACCCGGCAGGGAATCTGGGCGCCTGCCAGCAGGGAAGCGATCACATAGCCGTCGCCGGCATTGTTCCCGGATCCGCACACAAGGGCAACGGGCCCTTTCCATTCGGCTGCCTGGAATACGGCAAGCCCGGCACGGTACATGAGTTCGCGGGAGGGAGTTAAATTCGCGCAGGTCCAGGCATCGCTGAGGCGCATATTTTCAACAGAGAGAATCGGCTTCATAAAAAACTTCCTGATAGAGTACTGAATACAAAAAGTATAAGACAGGGAAAGATGCAATGCAAGAAGGAAGAAACGGAAGAAAAACAAAAAACTCTTTACTTTAACGCGGTAGTGTGCTATCGTGATGATACGCTAATTAGTAAAATCTAATATATGGAATGCTTATGTTTTAGGAGAAGCTTATGAAGAGCAGAAGAACGGTGAGTGCGGAAAAACTTTTTCAGGCGGTTCTTAGCCTGAAAAACACAGACGAATGCTGTGCTTTTTTTGAAGACCTCTGCACAATCAAGGAACTGGAATCCATGGCGCAAAGACTTCAGGTTGCACATATGCTCGACAGGGGAATGAGCTACCAGGATATATCCGGCAAAACCGGAATAAGTTCTGCAACCATCAGCCGGGTGAATAACTGCCTGGTTTATGGCAATGGTGGGTATCGTACCGTTCTGGAACGCTCGGAATATGGAGAAGGAATACAATGATCGACGAAAGCGTACTTACGGCAGAAGAGCTGACAGCCATCCGGCTGCGCTCCCTATATAAAGCATGCGGGTATCTGCCCTATAAGATGAGCAAGTTTGAAGAGTATGACATCTATGCGCATAACAAAGATTTTCTGGTTTCAAACAACATCATCACCTTTACGGATCTGAACGGAAGGCTGATGGCTCTTAAGCCGGACGTGACTCTTTCCATTGTGCGCAGCGGACGCGATGAACCCGGCCGCATCCAGAAGGTGTATTACAACGAGAATGTGTACCGTACCGGCACGGGGCGCAGCTATAAGGAGATCAATCAGGTAGGCCTGGAGTGCATAGGAGATATCGACAGGGCCTGTTTGGGAGAAGTCCTGCGGCTGGCAGCCGAAAGCCTGCGGCAGATCTCGGAGCAGAGCATTTTGTGTATCTCCGACCTGGATATCATCGAACAGCTGCTGGAGCAGCTGAATGTGCAGGAAGACGGACGCGCGGAGCTGATGCGCTGCATCGGCGAAAAGAATCTGCACGGGCTTTCAGACACAGCCAGAGCAATCGGCATCAGCGAGGAAGGAATACAGCGCCTTTCCCTGCTGGTTACGGCAGGGGGCAGGCCGGAGCAAGTGATCTCGGCCGCGGCGGCCATTCCCGGCCTGGAGTACGAAACCGAAAAGCTGAAGGGGCTGGTACAAACGTTAAATGCAGCCGGTTATGAAGAGATGCTTCAGGTGGATTTCTCGGTAACTGGGGATCTGCGGTATTATAACGGGTTGGTCTTTCGCGGCTATGTGAGCGGAGTGGCGGAAAGCGTGATCACCGGCGGACAGTACGACCGCCTGATGCGGAAAATGGGCAGAACTTCGCGGGCTGCCGGTTTTGCGGTCTATCTCAGTTCGCTGGAGCAGCTTCCTGCGGCGGAGCAGATGAGGTAAAAAAAGAGCATGGATGGAATGATAAAAGTTGCCCTGCCCAAGGGAAGACTGGGAGAAAAAGTGTATGCAATGTTTGCCGAAGCAGGGTTTGAATGCCCCGAAGTACTGGACCCCGGCAGAAAGCTGATCTTTACCAACGAGCAGGCAGGCGTTAGCTACTTTTGGGTAAAGCCCACCGATGTTGCCGTGTATGTGGAACGCGGTGCGGCGGACATCGGGGTAGCTGGAAAAGATATTCTGGAAGAGTACCGGCCGGATATTTATGAATTGCTGGACCTGAAGACCGGCATGTGCAGAATGGCAGTTGCCGCAAAGAAAGGGTTTGCGGATGACCGCCAGAAAACACTGAAGGTTGCCACAAAATTTCCCAATGCGGCGCTGCGGCACTATGCACAGCAGGGAAGAGCCATTGATATCATTGAGCTGCATGGTTCCATTGAGCTTGCACCGATCCTTGGCATGTCGGACGTGATCGTGGATATTGTGGAAACGGGTAAAACGCTGAAAGAGAACGATCTGGAAGTGGTGGAGACGGTATTTCCCATTAGTGCGCGGCTGATCGCGAACAAGGCATCCTACCAGTTTAAGCGCGCAAGGATCCATGCCCTTACCGAAAGCCTGACGGCTCAGATCCGAAATAAAGCTGAATTTTAAACGGAGAAGTTACGATGATCAAAATAATGAAATACGGTGAGACCCCCACCGATGAAATATTTGCAAGAAAAACCAACGATATGGATGTAAGCGGCATTGTAGCCGATATTCTTGCTGACGTACGCAGGGAAGGAGACGCGGCGCTTTACCGCTATACTGAAAAGTTCGATAAGGTGTCCCTGAGCTGCCTGCAGGTGAGTGCAGAGGAGATCGACGAGGCAATTGCATCGCAGGAGCCGGAGTTTATCCACGTGCTGGAAAAGGCTGCTGCCAATATCCGCATGTTCCACAGCCGCCAGGTACGCAGCAATTTTGTGATCACCGGGGAAGACGGCATTGTGATGGGCCAGAAGATCACGCCTGTGGACCGTGCCGGCCTTTATGTGCCCGGCGGCACAGCGGCTTATCCCTCTACCGTGCTGATGGATTCGATCCCTGCGAAAATTGCCGGTGTGGGCGAGCTTGTGATGGTCACACCCCCGGGAAAAGACGGAAAAGTGAACCCTGCGATCCTGGCTGCTGCAAAGGTTGCAGGAGTTGACCGCATCTTTAAGGTGGGCGGCGCACAGGCAATTGCCGCGCTTGCCTACGGAACCCAGAGCATTCCCAAGGTGGATAAGATCGTAGGACCCGGGAATGCCTTTGTGGCAGAGGCAAAGCGCCAGGTGTTTGGCCTTGTGAGCATCGATATTATTGCCGGTCCCAGTGAGATCCTTGTGGTGGCAGATGGAAAATCCAACCCCGCATGGGTGGCAGCCGACCTGCTTTCGCAGGCAGAGCACGACCGGCTTTCCAGCGCCGTGCTGGTAACGGAATCGTATGAGCTGGCGCTTGGCGTGCAGGCTGAGATCGAAAACCTTCTTTCCAGCATGAGCCGGGAAGACATTGCCCGCACCTCCATTGAAAACAACGGCAAGATCATTGTTGCGGACAGCATTGAAGCGGCAATCACCATTGCAAATGAAATTGCTCCCGAGCACATTGAACTTTGTGTGGATAACCCGTTCGACTGGCTGAATTCCATTAAACATGCCGGCTCCATCTTTATGGGCCGCTATTGCCCGGAGCCTTTGGGAGATTATTTCTCCGGCGCAAATCACACCTTGCCGACCGGCGGCACTGCAAAATTTTCCAGCCCGCTTTCGGTGGATGATTTTATTAAAAAATCTCAGTTTACCTATTACACAGCTGAGGCACTGAACAAGGTGGCAGACGGCGTTGCCCTGTTTGCCAACAAGGAAGGCCTTACGGGGCATGCCAAGAGCATGCTGATCCGCAAGGAGCAGCCCTGAGAGGGGGAGCAGAATGAGCCGATTTTTCACCAGCCGCTATGCCGGCCTTACTCCCTATACCCCCGGCGAGCAGCCGAACCGTATGGAGTATGTGAAACTGAATACCAATGAATCGCCGTTTCCGCCCTCAAAGGCAGCAGAAGAATATACGGCAAAATTCACCCGTGCGCTGAACCTGTACCCGGACCCGGAGTGCAGAGAGCTTGCCGCGGCGGTGGCAAAAATGTGCGGGGTAGAAGCAAAGAATATTCTGCTCACGAACGGCAGCGACGAGATCTTGAATTTTGCCTTTATGGCTTTCTGCGACGAAGATCACCCTGCGGCATTTGCGGACCTCACCTATGGGTTTTACCCGGTTTTTGCCCAGCTGAACCGCATCCCCTATGAGGAGATCCCGCTGGATGAAAACTTCTGCATCCGGGTGGAGGATTATCTTGGCATTGGGAAAACCATTTTTATTGCAAATCCAAACGCCCCTACGGGAATCTGCCTGGAACGCAGCAAGATCGAACAGATTCTGCAGGCAAACCCGAACAATGTGGTGGTAGTTGACGAGGCATATGTGGATTTTGGCGGCGAGAGCTGCATTCCGCTGATCGGCCGTTATTCCAACCTGCTGGTCACACAAACGTTTTCCAAATCCCGCTCTATGGCGGGGGCAAGGCTGGGATTCGGCATTGCGTGCGAGGAACTGATCCGCGACCTGAACACGATCAAGTATTCCACAAACCCGTATAATATCAATTCGCTTACCATGGCAGCAGCACTGGGAACGCTCAGCGACCCGGACTACACACAGCGCAACTGCCGGACGGTTATGGAAAACAGAGCCTACACGGCAGGGGAGCTGCAGAAAATGGGGTTTGAGGTATTGCCCTCAAGCACAAATTTTGTTTTTGCGAAACACGCGAAGATCAGCGGAGCAGAACTGTATCAGCGGCTGAAGGAAAACGGTGTGCTGATTCGTCACTTCACAAAAGAGCGGATCGCGGAGTATAATCGCATCACGATAGGAACACGCGAACAGATGGACACCCTGCTGGAAACCATCCGCAGGCTGTATGGAGGAATTTTATGAGAACTGCTGAACTGAACCGAGCTACTGCCGAAACGCAGATCTGCCTTAGCCTGAACCTGGATGGCAGCGGAGAAGCAGAGCTGAATACCGGAGTCGGGTTTCTTGACCATATGCTTACGCTGTTCGCTGTGCACGGAAGAATGGACCTTTCCGTGAAATGCTGCGGAGACACCTGTGTGGATGATCACCACTCTGTGGAGGATATCGGTATCTGCCTTGGAAATGCCTTTCGGCAGGCGCTTGGCGATTGTGCCGGAATCACGCGCTATGGCAGCATCACATTGCCGATGGATGAAGCACTGATCCTTGCGGCGGTGGATGTTTCCGGCAGAGGGGTCCTGGGTTATGCTCTGGAGATCCCAACCGAAAAGGTGGGCAGCTTTGATACCGAACTTGTGGAGGAATTCTGGACGGCATTCACCCGCAGCTCCGGAATCACTCTGCATCTGCGCCAGCTGTGCGGAAGAAATTCCCACCATATCATTGAAGGTGCCTTCAAGGCGGCGGCCAGAGCACTGCGCATGGCGGTTGCCGCAGATCCCGCACTCAATGGCGAAATTCCTTCGTCCAAAGGAATTCTGTGATAAAAGGAAGCGAATGGTTATGATAGCAATCGTGGATTACGGAGTGGGAAATCTGTTTTCCCTGAAAAGCTCTTTTGCTTCCATTGGCGAGGAAGCTGTGGTAACGGGCGACCGTGCAGAGCTGCAGCGGGCGGATAAAATTATCCTGCCCGGAGTTGGTGCTTTCGGCGATGCGGCCGAAAAGCTGAAACAGACAGGGCTGGGCAGCGCGGTGATAGAAGAAGCGCAGAAAGGCAAGCCGCTTTTGGGCATTTGCCTGGGCATGCAGCTGCTGTTCGAGCGCAGCTTTGAATATGGCCGGCACGATGGCCTGGCACTGATCCCGGGGGAAGTACGGCCAATCAGCGATGTGATCCCCAGCGGATTGAAAGTGCCTCATATTGGCTGGAATGCACTGCGCTTTACGCAGGCAAGCCCGCTTTTCAAATATATCAGCGAGGGTGACTGCGTGTATTTTGTGCATTCCTTTTACGGAGCAAACTGCGCCGAGCACACCATTGCAGTGGCCGAGTACGGCGCAGTGCTCACAGCTGCGGTGCAGAACGGCAATGTGTACGGCACGCAGTTCCACCCGGAAAAGAGCGGCCCGGTTGGCCTGAATATTCTGCGCGCATTCTGCAGGGAGGTATAAGATGCTTCTGTTTCCGGCAATTGATCTTTTTCAGGGCAAAGCGGTCAGATTATATAAGGGTGATTATGAACAGATGACGGTCTACAGCGAGCATCCCGAGGAGATCGCGGAGGATTTTGCTGCCTGCGGAGCCACATGCATCCATATTGTGGATCTGGAAGGGGCAAGGAATGGGGAAACGCCCAACCTGGAAACCGTCTGCCGTATTGTAAAGCGGACCGGCCTGTTTGCGGAGATCGGCGGCGGGATCCGGTCGGATGATACGATCCGGCGCTACCTGGACGCAGGACTCAGCCGCGTGATCCTGGGCACCGCAGCGGTGAACGACCGGGTATTTCTTCAGCAGTCAGCAAAAAAATACGGTGAAAAGCTCGCCGTTGGCGTGGATATACGGGACGGGAAAGTTGCCATTAAGGGCTGGACGGAAAAATCCGCTCTGGATGCTTTTGAATTCTGCAGATATCTGCAGGAGATCGGCATTGGCACGGTGATCTGCACCGATATATCAAAAGACGGCGCAATGAGCGGGACCAATCACTCCCTGTATGAGCAGCTGCGGCGGGACTTCCGCATGAAGATCACCGCCTCAGGCGGAGTAAGCAGCCTGGACGATGTAAGACGCCTGGCAGCGATGGATCTGTATGGCGCCATCATCGGCAAAGCATATTACACCGGGGCAATTGACCTGCGGCAGGCAGTAAAGGCGGCAGAATTATGATCACAAAACGAATCATCCCCTGCCTGGATGTGAAAAACGGCAGAGTAGTGAAGGGCGTAAATTTTGAAGGGCTGAACGATGTTTCTGATCCCGTGGCGCTGGCAAAGCATTACAGCGATATCGGCGCGGACGAGCTGGTGTTTTACGACATCACCGCCTCGGCAGAGGGACGCAAGCTGTTTACAGATATATTATGCCGTGTTGCGGAAACGATCTTTATTCCGCTCACAGTGGGCGGCGGAATCAACACGGTGGATGATTTTGAACGGGTGCTGAAGTGCGGCGCTGACAAGGTGAGCGTGAACAGCGGTGCGATTCGAAATCCGAACCTGATCCGTGAAGCGGCAAAGCGGTACGGCAACCAGTGCGTGGTGCTTTCGGCTGATGTGAAGCGCGTGAATGGCCAGTTCCGCGTGTTTGCGCGGGGCGGCCGGGATGATACCGGCATGGAGGCAATCGCATGGATCCGGAAGGGCGTGGAAAACGGAGCCGGGGAAGTTGTGCTGAACTCCATTGACACGGACGGTGTGAAGAACGGCTTTGACCTGGAAATGCTGGACGCCGTATGCAATGCGGTAAATGTACCGGTGATCGCTTCGGGCGGTGCCGGCTGCGCAGATCATTTTACGCAGCTGTTTCAGACGCTGCCCAAGGTGGATGCCGGGCTTGCGGCATCGATCTTCCATTTTGGCGAAGTAAAGATCCCGGACCTGAAAAAACAGCTCTCTGAGCGGGGAATACCGATGAGGCTCCTGTGAAAGCAGAAAGGACAGCACAAATGATTGATGTAAATGAACTGAAATTTGATGAAAAAGGCCTGATTCCCGCCATAGTTGTGGATGCCGTTAGTAAGAAAGTGCTCACACTTGCCTATATGAGCCGGGAGAGCCTTGCCATTAGCATGGAAAAAGGGCTTACCTGCTTTTACAGCCGCTCCCGCCAGGAGCTTTGGCTGAAAGGGGAAACCAGCGGCAACTACCAGCACATTGTTTCCATTACCGCCGACTGCGATAAGGACGCACTGGTGGTGATGGTGGAAAAAGACGGCCCTGCCTGCCATATGGGAACCGAATCGTGCTTTGAAAATCCCCTGTGGCAGAGCAGTGAACTGCACGAGTTTTCTGTGGACGGGCTGATGGAGCTGCTCCTGGAACGCAAGGCGCTGCGGCCGGAAGGCTCGTATACGACCTATCTGTTTGATAAGGGCCTGGATAAGATCCTGAAAAAGGTTGGCGAGGAGTGCACGGAAGTAATTATCGCGGCCAAGGCAGAAGATAAACGGGAAACAGTTTATGAGCTGGCGGACCTTGCTTACCACTGCATGGTGCTGATGGCGCAGAGCGGCATCAGCGTGAATGATATCCGCAGGGAACTGGCCTCGCGACATATCATTGACCACAAAGTGAAACAGGAGAAGATGACCTGATGATCATGCAGGATTTTCATGTTCACAGCACGTTTTGCGACGGCAAGGCAAGCCCGGAAGAGCTGGTTCAGGCGGCGCTGGAGAAAGGCCTTGCAGCCATCGGTTTTTCCAGCCATTCTTATATTCCCGGGGAGGAAGATTGGACTCTGGCGGCAGATTATGGTCCTTACCGGGCAGAGATCCGGCGCCTGAAGGAAAAATATGCCGGGCAGATCCAGATTTGGTGCGGCATCGAGCAGGACTTTCGCTCGGAGCTTCCGTCGGAGCCCTTTGATTATTCCATTGGTTCGGTTCACAGCGTGGTTTCGGACCGGGGCGTGCTGGTGGTGGATAACAAGGACTGGCAGCTGGAAGCCGGCATCCGTGAGCTGTATGACGGCGATGCCTACGCGGCAGCCGAGGCATACTTCGGCTGTGTGGGAAAGGTGCTGGAAAAAACAAACGCGGACATCATCGGCCACCTGGATGTGCTGCGCAAGCTGAATGCGGGTAACCGGTTTTTTGACCCCGAGCATCCCCGCTACCGCAACGCGATCCTGCAGGCAGTGGAAGAACTGCTGCCCTGGGGAAGACCATTTGAGATCAACACAGGCGCTCGTGCCCGCGGGCACGACTGCGACCCCTATCCCGAGCTTTCCATTGCCAGGTATATTGCAGAACATGGAGGCACATTCCTCCTCTCCAGTGACAGCCACAGGGCAAACACCCTGTGCTGGGAGTTTGAGGAAATGGCCCGGCTTTACAGGCTGCAGGGCTGCGAGATCCTGGATTTTATGCCGGGAACAAAATGAAAGGATGCAAAATAATTCTCCCGCTCTTTCACTCAAGAGCGGGAGAATTTTTACTATCAGCTGAAGTCAGCCTGCAGATAGCTGATTACGGCATTCAGGTCCGGCAGAACGGCTTCGGCAAGCGAGAGCATCTCGTCGTTTGCCGGCAGCATATCCGGCACCATGATGGGGCGAAGACCGCCGGCGGAGGCAGAACGAATGCCGTTGTAGGAATCCTCAATCGCACAGGCATTCTGCGGCAAAACGCCCAGCTTTTCACAGGCTTTCAGAAAAATATCCGGGGCAGGCTTGCTGCGGCTTACCATGTCGCCGCACACCACCTGGTGAAAGAAAGGCAGGATCCCTGCTTCCTGCAACTGCGGGACCACGACCTGGCTGCGGGTAGAGGAGGCAAGCGCAATCTGTTTGCCGTGATCCGTAAGGTACTGAAGCAGGTCTTTCACGCCGGGCTTCATGGGCAGTCTGCCGCCGTCGTAGCGGCTATGATACAGCTGGGATACCTCGCCCAAAAACCGGTCAAAGGGAAAAGAGGTACCGTAAACTTCCAGCAGGATCTCGCGAGTGCGGTCCATGTTGGTGCCAAGGCAGGAATAAAACGTCTGTTCCATGTCGGTGATGCCGAAGTGCCGGGCAACAATGCCCCAGCAGTTCTGCACACAGCGCTCCGAATCAAAAATAACGCCGTCCATGTCGAATACAACAGCCTGAAGAGTATCGATCTGCTGCAAGATGAATCCCTCCTGTTGGTTTGGTGATTGTGACGGATTATAGCACAGGGACGGCAGATTTCACAACAGAATTTCGTGGAGTTTTGGCTTGTGGTCCAAAGGGGAAAGAATTATAATACTTGGCATACTGAAAACAGAGGGAAAAAGAATGGAATCAATCGCTCATTTTCGCAGGCGTGTTGCAGCTGCGCTGGCGGATGTGGATCGGCAGGACCTGTATTATAACAAAGATGAGTTCTGGATGATCCGGCTGCCCTATGAATTTATGGAGCACTTTGCAGAGAGCCACCGCCTGTTCAACACGGCACTTGCCCTGCCGCTGATGCGCGGCCTGCATAACGGAAGCTATCGAAAGTCACCGGTGATCCGCAACGGGCAGGAATATCGGCCGCCCTATGCCATTCACTGCCTTACGGTGTGCAAAATGCTGGCAGATATGTGGCTGCCCATCCCGGATGAGGAAAAGGATATTCTGCTTGCCTCCGCACTATGCCACGATATGATCGAGGACGTTGATTTTCCCCAGCACGGCTGGGAACTGGTGGAAAAATACCACCTGGCGGAGCAGGTATATGATACGGTGCGCTGCGTTTCAAAGCGCAGGGATTTTTCCCCGCAGGAAGAAAGAGAATTCTTCAGCAATATTCAGAAAAACAAACTGGCGCTGCTGATCAAGCTCTCAGACCGCGGCCATAATGTAACAGATCTGTTTAACATGTCTGACCGCAAGATCCAGGAGTATATCGGCGAGACCAGAACGTTTTTCCTGCCCATGTGCGAGTATGCCCGCAAGCACTACCCGGAGCTTTCTGATGTGATCGAGATCCTGCAGGACCAGATGATCGTGCTGACTAAAACCACTGAAGCCTGGGCTGCAAGGTTTGCTCACCGCCAGGATGAACTGAAAGAAGAACTGGGCGAATTGAGAGAAGAAAATGAAAAGCTTCGCCAGGTTTACAACAGCATGCGAAGGGAGGCGAACGAGCTGTGAAAGATCGTGACAGCCTGCTGGAAATCTATGAAATTGTGCAGCAAGCGGTGCATGCGCAGCAGCTGCCGCTTGCCTCGGATGGACTGCAGCTCCTGCGTCCGTTTTTCCATAAAGGCTGCGATACCTATTTCCGCCGGCGTCTTTCTGTGTGCCGCACGCTGATCGACCTGCATCTGCCCATTTCAGCCGAGCGGCTGGACATCCTGCTTACGGTTTCCATGGTGCATTCCTTGCCGGTGGATAAGATCCCTGCCGGGTATAACGATGCCATGTTCAACCGGTTTTCCCCCGAGACGCGCATCGCCGAAGTGGTGGATATTCTGCGCCAGGCAGACGAAGCAGGAAAAAGCAACTACCGCCTGCTGCAGAGCAACGGGTACGCCTTGATGGTGCGCCTGATCGAGCGGGGCGTTCTTGTGGAAAAACTGTATGAGTGGCCGGAAGAAGATGCCCGCCGCTTCATTCGTGAAACACGGGAGTTTTTCCTTCCCATGTGCCTGTATGCAAAGGAGAATTATCCCGAATATATTGGCGCAGCCAGCATACTTATGGAGAAAATGCGGAATCTGTGCCTGGCAAACGAAGCCTTGCTGAACCGGTACGAGGGCGTTGAGCGTGCCCTTTCCAACGAGATCCTTTCCCTGCAGGAGGAGAATGCGTCCCTTCGGCGCATGATCCGCTCCTTTCAGGAAGAACGACACGGTTAAAAAAGAGCCATGCCGCAACTTGCGGCATGGCTCTTTTATCATTTAGCTTTTGCTGCGGGGCTTGATTGTGGCAGCATAGGCACTGTTGCACAAACCAAGCACAGCGGAAAGAATAAACAGGGTCTCAATGCCAAGCGCCTGCCAGATCCATCCGCCAAACAGAGCAATCAGAATGGTGATCATGTGGTTCACGGAAATGCCGGTGGAAATGGTTGCGCGAACTTCTTCGGTGCTGTCGGAAATATCCTGTACATACACATTCGATGCCATGGAGGCAAGAGAGATCACGGCGTCCAGAACATAGTTGATGCAGCACACCACAAAGGCAACCGGCATGGGGAAAATATGATGGGCAAATCCATAAAAGAAGCATACGATCACAAGGATCAGTGTATCGGAGATCATAACGACCTTGTAGCCCAGCCGGTCAATGATCCGGCCGACGACCGGGGCAAGGAAAAAGCAGCAGATTGCGGAAACGGCAAACAGCAGGCTGATCACGGATGCATTTGCTTTATAAAACAGAATTAAAACATAGGGGCCAAAGGTGAAAAACACCTGCTTGCGTGCACCGTAGAACACTTCCAGCATGTAATACTTGGTGTATTTTTTGCGGAAATAGAAACGGCTTTTGCTTTTGTCAGTGGAATTGCTGCCGCCGATGCGCATGGAATAAACGGCCGCAACGGCCATAAGAACTGTTGATGCGGCAAAAAACGGCTTGAAATGGCCGGCGGTCTGCGGAAGGGCAAAAGCGGCAATAATCACCAGGTATCCTACCAGCGTGCCAATCTGACTCACCGAGTTCTGGTATCCAAGTGCCTGCCCGCCCATGCCTTCTTTTGCATAGGAGAGAGTAAGGGTGTTTTTCATGCCCAATTGGATGTGTTCACCCAGAGAGTAGATGCACACGGCAATGGTAACCAGAGCTTTGCCGGGAGGTACGATGGTAAGCATACCGATGCCGGCGAGCATAATAAGGGCACCCAGCTTATACAGCGACTGGGCAGAGAGCGTGTAAAGCGCAGCCAGGATGAACACCAGCAGAAGGCCGGGAAGCTCGCGGAAAAACTCGGCAAGGCCGCGGCTGAATTCGCCCATGCCCACAATTTCGGCCATGTAATTATCGATGATGCCTTTATAGATTCCATAGCCAAGGCCGGTAAGGATCAGGCTGAGGAAAAAGGTCTTATAAAAGGAATCCGGAAGAAAGGTATTTTTAATCTTATTCATGTTCGCTTACAGTTCACTTGCCTTTAACAGCAGTTTTGTATATTCGTGCTGAGGATTACGGAAGAGCTCTTCCACGTTGTTCTGCTCAACGATGCAGCCGTTTTTCATCACAAGCACCCGGTGACAAAGCTGGTAGACCACGTTCAAATCGTGGCTGATGAAGATCAGGCTGAGCCCCAGTTCTTTCTGCAGGCGTACGATCAGCTGAAGGATCTGGGCCTGAATGGTAACATCCAAGGCGCTTACGGGTTCGTCGGCAATCACCAGTTCCGGCTTTGCAATCACAGCGGCAGCAATGGAAATGCGCTGGCGCTGGCCGCCGGAAAGCGCGGAAGGACGGCGGGAGTAGTATTCCTCATCCAGGCCGATGCGCACCAGCATTTCGTTTACGATTGCGCGGCGCTTTTCGGCATCACGGATGCCGGCGGTACGCAGCGGCTCTTCCAGGATCCAGCCGATGCTTTTCATAGGGTTCAGGCTGCTGAACGGGTCCTGAAACACCATCTGTGGGCGCTTGGTGTAATGAGTGATGCTGCCGTCATAATCCTTGTTAATGCCAAGGATCGTTTTGGCCAGGGTGCTTTTCCCGCAGCCGCTTTCGCCAACAAGGCCGATGATCTCCCCCTTGTATACGCTCAGGTTCACATCGTGCAGGATCTGTTTGCGGGCGGTATTGCGGGTAAAAATGGCGTTTCCGTCGGTATAGTAACTGTTGAGATGCTCAACCTTTAACACAAGTTCTTTTTCCATCGGCTGCACCTCAGATCAAACGGCGGCTGCGGTCGGGGATCGCAGCGATCAGTTCTTTTGTATAATCGTGCTGCGGATGCAGAAAAACATCTTCCACATTTCCGTTTTCAACGATCTTGCCGCGCTTCATAACAATTACACGGCTGCAGAGCTTACGTACCACCTGCAGATTGTGGCTGATGAAAAGAATGGAGATGTTCTTATCGCGGTTCAGCTTGATCAGCAGGTTCAGGATCTGTCCCTGAATGGTAACATCCAGGGCGGTGGTGGGTTCATCGGCAAGCAGGAGCTGGGGCTCGTTGATAATGGCGGCGGCAATCATGACGCGCTGCAGCTGGCCGCCGGAAAGCTGGTGGGGATATTTGTTATATACCGTTTCAGGGTCGCTCAGCTCGGCCATTTCCAGCGCTTCGATGGCTTTGCGTTTTCGCTCGGCCTTCGAAAGCTTTGTGTGAATGCGCAGGGCTTCTTCCACCTGCGGGCCGATCTTCATCACGGGATTCATGCTGGACATAGGTTCCTGAAACACAACGGCAAGCTCGTCGCCGAGATAGGTGAGCAGCGTTTTTTCGTCGCTGTGCAGAAGATCTTTTCCATCCAGTGTTACGGTGCCTTTTGCGTCAACATTATCCCGGGGCAGCAGGCCGCAGATGCTCATGGCGGTAACTGTTTTTCCACTGCCGCTCTCGCCGACCAGACCAAGGATCTCGCCGCGGGCCATGGAAAAACTGATGCCATCCACAGCATAACGCTCGGGTGCGGCATCCAGAAAATGGATGCGAAGGTCTTCTATTTTAAGCAGTTCTTCCAAGGTCTCACTTCCTTAAATCTTTCTTGAACGGTTCCGCTGCTGAATTCCTTCGCTGAGCAGGCTGAAGCTGAGAATGATCAGCACGATCGCACAGCCGGTGCAAAGAGCAAACCAGGGGGCATTTCGCAGGTAAGACTGCGAATCTTTCAGCATGGTGCCAAGGCTTGCCTGGGGAGGAGTGATACCAATGCCAAGGAAGCTCATACTGGCCTCGCTGAGGATGGCGTTGTTAAAACCAATCGTTACTGCCGGCAGCAACACGGGAATGGTGTTGGGCAGAATGTGAACATACATAATGCGGAAAGTGCTGACGCCCATCAGACGGGCGCTTTGAATATAGTTCAGATCACGCACGCGTGCGTATTCGGTGCGGACGATTCGGGCAAAGCTGGGAATGAACAGAATGCCAAGCACAAGAATGATATTATATTGGCCGCCGCCCGTAATGCTGATTACGATCAGGGCAAGCAGCATAGCCGGAAAAGCGGTGATCGTGTCGCACAGGCGGGTGAGAATGGCATCGGCAATGCCGCCATAATAGCCGCAGAGGCTGCCGATCACAATGCCGAAAAAGCAGCCGATCAGCACCACACAGATGGCGATGAAGAACGAAGTTCCCATGCCGTCCATAATACGCGAAAGAACATCGCGGCCCAGGTTATCGGTGCCAAGGAGGTACTGGGCAGAAGGGGCCTGGAATTTTGCCATGGCGTGCATTTCGTCGGGGGGATAGGGAGTCCAGAAAAGGCCAACGAGAAACAGCAGCGTAAGCAGGACTGCAAGGACGCCGCCGACGCAGATAAAGGAATTGAGTTTCTTTTTCACAACATTGCCCCCTTTACTGCAGTCTCAGCCGCGGATCTACCAGCTGGTTAATGATATCCGCAAGGTAGTTTACCAGCACGATCCAGGCAGCCAGGATCACAACAATTGCCAGCACAACAGGGAAATCGCGGTTGCCGATGCTGGTGAGCAGCAAACGGCCGATTCCGGGCACAGTGAACACCTGTTCTACGATGATGCTGCCCGTCATGATCTCGGCCATGGAGATGGCAAGGAAGGTGATCACGGGGATCAGCGCATTGCGCAGTACATAGCGGCGCAGGATCACACTGCGGCTGCAGCCGCGGCTGTGCGCAGTGCGAACATAATCGCGGCCCAATTCATTCAGAATTGAGCTGCGGAGCATTTTTACCGTCATGGCGATGCGGGGAATTGCAATGGAGAATGCTGGGAAGATCATATAATAAAGAAAACCGGACCAACTGCTGCTGTAGGAAACATAGTTGCCGGGAATAAACCATTTCATACTGATGCCAAGAACAAAGCACATGAGAATGCCAATGAAAAACTGAGGAACGCTCATAAAGACCTGGTCAATGGTTGCATTGACGCGGTCCAGCCATTCGCTTTTCACACTGCCGGAGTAAATACCCAGCGGAATTGCGATTACAAGAGTAAAAAGAAATGAAATAAGAGTGAGCAAAGCAGTGATGGGCAGCTTATCTGCCAGCATCTGCCGCACGGGCAGCTGATAGCTGTAGCTGGTGCCAAAATCTCCGCGAACAAAATTGCCAAGCCAGTCCAGATAACGTACCAGAACGGGCTGGTCAAGACCCAGTTCGATGCGAAGGGCATCGATCTGGGCCTGAGAAGCTTCCATTCCAAGGATCTTAGCAGTGGGATCCCCGGGGATGATGCTGAAGGCAAAAAAGGCGAGAAGTGAAACGATGAACAATGTAATAATGAGAGTTATGGTTTTTTTAAGAAAAAATTTCACTTTTCTCGCCTCCTTTGAAATTCAGCTGATTATTTTACACAAATAGTGGACATGTCCATAATGTACAGAGGATAGAAGTGATAGCCTTCCAGGGCGGGGTTGATCACAACATACTCAGCAAGGTCCTGAATGTATACATTGGCTGCATCCTCGTTCAGGATCTCAAGGCAGCGCTTGTACAGGGCGGTCTGCTCGGCATCATCGGTGCAGGCAACTGCTGCGGCGTAAGCTTCGTCATACTCAGCATTGCTGAAGCCGATCATGTTCTTACTTGCGTTGCTGGTCCAGCGCTGCAGCATACCGGTGGCGCTGAGCACGCTGGTGTCGAAGCCAACGAGGGTGGCATCAAAGCTGCGTCCCTTATACACATCGGAATACCAGCTTGCCCACTCAATGGGGTTGAGCTCGGCAGTGATACCGACCTGTGCCAGCTCCTGCTGAATGGCAGCAGCCATATCACCGTAGGGATGCTCGTACTCGGTAGCATAGGTGATCTTAAAGCTGAAACCATCGGCATAGCCTGCCTCAGCAAGCAGTTCCTTTGCCTTTTCTACATTATGGGGATAATTTTCGGCAAGAGATGCATCAAAGTACTTGCCAAAATTGGGGAACATGGAGGAGCCAATCTTAACACCCTGGCCACCAGTAGCAAATGCCATGATCTCGTCGATATCCACGGCGTAGCAAAGAGCCTGACGAACCAGCATGTTATCGAACGGAGCAACAGCATTGTTCAGGTACATTGCAACAGCCAGATTCATGGTTCCGTCCAGAACGGTGTAGCCGTTGGAAAGAGTGGAGATCTGGTCGTACTGCAGGTGAGCAACCATATCCAGTGCGCCGGAATCCAGAGCCATCAGTTCGGCATCGGTGCTGGCAAAGATCTTAAAGGTGACCTTGTCGAGCTGAGCAGGAGTGCCGTAATAGTCCTGGTTTTTAGAAAGGACCAGGCTGTCCTGAACACTGTAGGACTCGAATTTGAACGGGCCGGTACCAACAGGAGCGGTAGCCTGAGCAGAATAATCTGCGGGAACGATGTAAGCGTTGGAAACATAAGCCAGGAAATCGGTGTTGGTTTCGCCAAGCGTGAAAACGATGTCGTTTCCGTCTACACTTACCTCAGCAGCAGAAAGCGCCGCTGCCACAGATTCATTCACAGTGGAAGCGACGCAGGTATTGATAGAGTATAGTACGTCATCTGCGGTGGCTGCCTTGCCATTGTGGAAGACAACACCATCGCGAAGCGTAAAGGTGTAGGTAAGACCATCTTCGGATACACTGTGGCTGGATGCGACTGCATCTGCATAGCTGCCATCCGGATTGAGCTTGATCAGACCTTCAAATACGTTAAACATGACTTCTCTGGTTCCTGCGGTTCCCATCTGGAACGGGTCAAGACTGTCCAAGTCCTGAGGAATACCCACCACGATCTCGTTGGCATGTTTTGCCTCGGGTGCGGGTGTGGCTTCCCCGGAAGAAGCTGAGTTTTCGCTGCTATTAGCAGGGGCTTCAGAAGTGGCTCCTCCGCATCCGCAGAGTGAACCCATCGCCAGCACAACTGCCAGGATAGCTGCAAGAATCGGTTTTTTCATTGCAAAATCTCCTTCCGCTTTGTAAAAAGCGTTACAACAAAAGTTCTTCTTCTCCCATTATTAAATTGTCGCAGACATTATCCCATAATCACTTAAGATATTCAATAGAAATCTTGGACAAAAAAGAGAAAATGTACAAGTTTTTCGGCGCGTGAATTTAGATGATTGAATAAAAAAGCTGCGTGAAAAGCGCAGCTTTTTTATGGTGTATTAGAGCTCTGTGATCGCGGCCTTCATGGCAGTGCCGGGCCCGGCAACGCGAACGGTGCCTGGGCCGGAAATTAAAACACTTTCACCGGTGCAAAGCAGAAGATTACACTCTTCGTCTTCGGAACACAAGCGGAGCGAATCGCTGAGACAATAGAGAAAGCACTTTTCCCGGGCACCGGCAAGGGGTATGCTGCTTTCTTCCGCAGCCGGCTGAAAGAGGCTGATCTCGCCCGTGCATTTCCCTTTGCGCAGCATCAGGTTAAAGTCGGTGCATTTTCCCCAGGAATGGGTTGCGTCGGCCCCATCAAAGCAGGCTGCCTGGCCGGGATCGATGACATAAGGAGCATTTTCGTTGTGCTGCAGCTGCATGCTTCCGCTCAGGGTGCTGATCCAGCGCGAATAATCCGGCAGGGAAGTGAAATCGGATTCCTCAAGCTCAACGGTTGCGGAACTGATGCGCCAGAGAAAATTGCGCTCAGCGTACACCGCCTCAGGAGGGAAGATGGCAAGCTGCGTGGTCGTTCCACCGGACCAGGTGCTGGTGGAATAGCTGTTTTTGGTCAGGTGCTGAATGTTCATGAGAGGATCCTCCAAAAAAGCTGCCCCTTGCTTACAGCAGGGGGCAGCAGTTTACGCGGGAATGATTAAAGAGAGGCAAGGACGCTTTCGTATACACTATCGGCAAGGGGGAGTGCCTTTGCAAGAAGGGCTTCGCCTGCAGTTCTGGCCTGGGATACAAATGCCTCGTCCTGAATACCGCCAATGTTGATGAGAACGTTCAGCCAGGCGCCCTGAATTGCACTGCGCAGAGCAAGTGCGGCACAGCCAAGGTCGCTGGCGGCGCTGGCATTCAGCTTGCCGTTTACCGAGCTGATGAGTTCCAGAGCTTTCACCGAAAGCTCCATCATCTCAAGGGGAGTCTGGGTGCAGCCTTTCAGAGCAAGCTGCATCGCGGCCTTGCGGGCGGCTTTTTCTTCGTCGGTATCCTTGGGCATGGCAAACACAGCGCTTACGGCATTAAATGCTTCGGTGTCGCGGTCGATAATGTCGACGAACTGAGCCTTATATGCTTCGGCGGTCTTCTGCGCCTCAGCGGCGAGCTCCTGCACATCGGCATACTTCTTTTTTCCAAGGGTAAGGGCAGCTACCATGGCGGCAAGTGCGGCACCAAGGGCACCTTCCAGTGCGGATATGGATCCGCCTCCCGGAGCCGGAGCATCAGAAGCCGTGGTGTCGACAAAAGCAGAAAGAGAAAGATCAACCAGTTTCACAGCAGCATCTCCTCTTATTCCATTGCCATGTCGATCAGGTGATATTCCATTACCTGGTTCTTGTAGTCAAAGTTCTCCAGCTTCAGGTAGAACTCTGCACAGTCGAGCAGTGCCTTTGCGGGGCACAGGCCGACCAGTTCGCTGCCTACGATGTAAGTGCCGTAGCGATCAGCAAGGGCACGGATCATTTCATAAACCATGGGCAGAGAGGTGAGCTCGGTGTTTACCATGTTCATGGAGACCTGGGCAATTCCGCGGTCCTCCAGCATAAAGCCCATTGCCTTGCAGGCGGCAAAACCGCCGCTGGAAGCACGAATGACCTTGGCAATGTTTTTGGCGATCTGAACATCGGCGGTTGCCAGGTTTACGTTAAAAGCAACCAGGGGAGGACGGGCGCCAATAGCAGTGATGCCTGCAGTGGGATGGATCTTGCGCTCGCCAAAATCGGGAGCCCATTCCGGCTGCAGGAGCTTTTCGGGCATGCCTTCAAACTGGCCCTTGCGGCAGGTGGCAAGATTTTTGCGCTCGGGGCGGGTGGCAGAATCTTCGTAAAGGAAAGACGGGATCTGCAGCTCTTCCCAAATGCGCTGAGCCACACGCTTGGAGATCTCCACACACTCGGCAACCGTAACATCCATGGTGGGAATAAACGGAATAACATCGGTTGCCCCCATACGGGAATGTTCGCCGACGTGCTTGTTCATGTCGATCAGCTCGGCGGCCTTTTTGGTAAGCTGAAAAGCTACTTCTTCAATTCCGGCAGGGCCGCCAACCAGAGTGAAAACGCTGCGGTTGTGGTTGCCGTCGGTCTGTGCATCGAAAAGAGTAACACCGGGAACGCTGTTTGCAACTTCAACCAGAGCGTTGTAGCCGGCTTCGTCCTTTTCTTTGCTTAAACTGAAGTTAGGAACACATTCAATTAATTTTGCCATATGCGCGATCCTTTCGGAAAATATCAGCCGTTAAAGCCGGCAACGAAGAACTTGATGAAAGCGATGGTCTGGGGCTGGTAGATGATATCAACCAGGAATGCACCGACGATAGGAACGATCATGAAAGCCTTGCGGGACATGCCGTAACGGTCTTTAACAGAAGTCATGTTAACGATTGCAGAGGGGGTTGCGCCAAGGCCATGGCCGAGCAGACCTGCGCACATAACAGCTGCATCGTAGTTCTTGCCAAGGATGCGGAATACAACAAAGTATGCAACAGCAGCAAGGAATACCAGCTGGCAAACGACGATAAGCAGAACGCCGGGGAGCAGGTCGAAGAGCTGCCACAGCTTCAGGCTCATGAGGGCCATGGAGAGGTAGAGGTTCAGCATAACATCGCCGGTCTTATCCATCAGGTCAAAGCTGAACTTGTACCAGTGAGTTTTTTCGTTCACGTTGCGAACGATCATTGCAATGAACATTGCGCCAACATATTCGGGGAAGGACATGCCGATCAGAGTGCCGATCCAGCCGGAGACCATGGAACCGATTGCCATGCAGAGCAGCAGGGAAGTTACGTTCTTCATGATGTCCAGGTTGGAGAGCTTGATGCCGTCGGAAGCATTGACGGATTCAACAGAGGTGTCGATGGTCTCGTTCTCGTCGGGCTTGAGGTTGTTCTTTTCAATCAGGCGGCGGGCAAGAGGACCGCCAACCAGAACTGCAAAGATCAGGCCGAAGGTTGCGGATGCAGCACCAACTTCAACCGCTGCGCTGTAACCCATTTCAGCAAAGGTGGAGCCGTAGGAGGCTGCAGCACCGTGGCCGCCGATCATGGAGATTGCGGATGCCAGAAGAGCATAGGGGGCTTCCAGGCCAATGACCTTGCCGATGCCAATGCCAAGTGCATTCTGGAAGATGGAAACGATGCCGGAGATCAGCCAGTAAACAACCAGCAGAATACCGCCCTTTTTCAGCAGCTGCAGGCTTGCGCTCATACCAACTGTGGTAAAGAAGGCCAGCATGAAGATGCTCTGGAGGCTAGTGTTGAACTCAAAGTTGTAGGCACCGGTAAAGTGACCGATTGCGGTGATGAACATGAACAGGAAACCGCCGACAACAGGTGCGGGGATGCAGTACTTCTGCAGGAAATTAACTTTGCTCTTGATCCAGAAGCCAATCAGCAGCAGAACAGCTGCAAAGGCTGTGGTCATAACTGTGGTGGACGTAATGGTGAATACGCCGTCGACCATTGCGAATGTCATGATAGGTTTTCTCCCTTCAAAATATAGTGTTTTTTCAAACCTGAATACACTTTATCATGATTTATGCAGAGCTGTCAAACTTTATGATATGGATTGCATATCATAAAATCCTATAAGGCATATAGAATGAAAAATCCGCCCTGTTAGTGAACAGGGCGGCGGGAGAATTATTTTTTCTTTGCTTTGGCTGCGGCAGTCCAGCGGTCTTCCAGCGCCTGAGCATCTTCGGCGGAATAGCCGACGGATTCCAGGATCTCAAGGTTGTGCTGGCCAAGCAGCGGCTCCTTGCCCATTACAGGCGGCTCTACCGTCCAGCCGGCGATGGGGCCGCGTGTGGTATAGGTGGCCTGAGAGTGAATATCGTCGGGTACCGGCAGCTCGGTGATCCAGCCCTGGCTGACAAAGTGGGGATCGGTGCAGACATCTTTGATGTCGTAGACCTTCGCGCAGGGAATTCCTGCATCCTGCAGTGCCTGAACGGCATCGCCGATATCATCAAAGGAGCACAGGTAATCTTC
>JAKSSN010000029.1 GCA_024403095.1 Oscillospiraceae bacterium | reverse complement strand
CCTCGACCTCCGGCGTGACAGGCCGGCGCTCTAACCAACTGAGCTACTCGGCCACGAGCCTGATTATTTTACCATAAAAGTTTCACTTGTCAAGAAGCATGGAGAGAAAAATTTAAAAAGAATTTGAAAAAACAGGGTGCCCAACGGGCACCCTGTGTCTTAGTTCGGGAATCAGTCTTTTACTTCCAGTCCGCGGGTGGGGCTCATCCAGCCATAGCTGCCGGGGATGGGGTCAGAAAGCATGCTCTTTACGCGGCTTTCGAACACTTCGGTAACGGTGGTGTAGTCAGCGTAGCCAAGGCGTGCCAGAGGACGGATCTTAAGGATGTCCAGCTTGCCGTTGGGCAGAACATAGTTTTCGTCCACATGGATGCAGATGACGCGGCCGATGACCAGGTCGCTGGTGCACTTGGGGGTGCGGCCGGGCAGACGGACGGTCTGGACCCATTCGCATTCCATCTGAACAGGGCTTTCGAGAACGCGCTTTGCAGGGATGTAAAGGCTGTCGACCTTGGTCAGGCCGCTCATTTCAAACTCATCCACGTCGGGAGCATAGGAGGGAGCGGTCTTGTTCATAGCTTCCAGCATGGAGTAGGTGACCATGTTGTGGGTGAAGCAGCCGGTCTCTTCAGCATTTACAACGCTGTCTTTGCGGGTTCCATCGGGACGCAGCTGAGCAGCAAACAGAATGTGGGGGTTATCAAAGTTCACGTTAGTGAACTGGCTGTAGGCAGCAAGGTTATGTACGCCGTCTTTGCTCACGGAGCCGATGAATCCGATGGGGCGGGGAACAGCGATGCTCTTAAATGCATTCTGCTCGTTGAGTTCGGTAAAAAGCACTTCGGCTTCTCTGTCACGCATATCAATATCGATCATGGTAAAGGAATCCTTTCTATTTTCATTTCAATTTAGTTGGTTTAGCAACTGGAATAAAGATAGCACTTTTGCGTCCAGATGTCAAAACCGGGTGAGAAAGAAAACTGCCGAACAGATCTGGTGATCTGCTCGGCAGAAGTTAATTCTTGTGTAAGTGACGAGAAGGATCAGTAGTTCTCTTTGCGTACTTCAAAGTATGCCTGGGGATGATTGCAGACAGGGCAAACTTCGGGGGCGGCAGTACCAACTACTACGTGGCCGCAATTACGGCATTCCCACACGGTAACACCGCTCTTTTTGAAAACTTCCATAGTCTGAACGTTATTCAATAGAGCACGATATCTTTCTTCGTGCATTTTTTCAATGGCAGCAACGCCGCGGAACTGCGCGGCAAGAGCGGTAAAACCTTCGTCTTCGGCGTCTTTTGCCATTCTTTCGTACATGTCGGTCCACTCGGCGTTTTCACCTTCAGCGGCATGCAGCAAATTTTCAGCGGTGTCGCCTAATTCTCCAAGAGCTTTAAACCACAGCTTTGCATGTTCTTTCTCGTTTTCAGCGGTCTGCAGGAACAGAGCTGCAATCTGTTCGTAGCCGGCCTTTTTTGCAACGGATGCAAAATAAGTATACTTGTTTCTTGCCTGGGATTCACCGGCAAATGCTTCCATCAGGTTCTTTTCGGTTTTGGTTCCTGCGTAGGGGTTTTTCTTAACTTCCTGCTTAACAAACTTGTCGCGGGGCTGCTTGCATACCGGGCACTGCTCGGGTGCCTGGTCGCCTTCATGAACATAACCACATACAGAACAAATCCACTTTGCCATCTTAGTTCTCCTTTCATTACGGCATTATTGGTGAGGAATACATGTTGGAATACAAGGCAGATTATGCAGTTATACACATGCGAAGCGCAAATGTGTAAAGAGAAAAACATCTGCCATATATATTATAGCATTCTAAACTGGCCGGTGCAATGATGCTTCCGGCATATTACTTTTAATAGAAAACCGAGAAACGGACCCTTTCTGTTATGACTAAGAGGGTCCGTTCTTTATATAGGAGCGAAGCGAATGTTTTACTTCAGATAGTTTTCGGCCAGGCTTACAAACACGGCAGAGCCTTTCCAGAACACATCCTCGTCAACCGTAAAACGGCTGTTGTGATGCGCAGTATCAGAGCCGGGGAATTTTGCCGGATTCACCGAACTCAGGAACATAAAGGCGCCAGGAGCTTCCTTCAGATAGTAGGCAAAATCCTCTCCGCCCATGTTGGGGTGGGGAACAGAGGTGACTACGGCTTCAGCCCCCAGCACCTGGCGGGCGCAATCCGCGGCAAAGGCGGCCATTTCATTATGGTTGGAAACTGCGGGAGCACCCCAGTCCATTTCAAGCTCCGCGCTTCCGCCGAAAGCTTTTGCTATGTTTTCGGAGATTTCGCCGATCCGGCGGGCCAGTTTCTGCCGAGATTCTTCTTCCAGGGCACGAGTGGTTCCCTCAATTACCACGTCAGTGGGAATAATATTATACTGCGAGCCGCCGACGATCTTGCCTATGGTCAGTACTACGGGAACGCAGGCGTTAAATTCACGGGCATTGATCTCCTGCAGAGCAATGATGATATGCGCGGCAATGTTGATGGGGTCCACACCTTTTTCCGGCGTGGAGCCATGGCACCCGGCACCATGCACCTTAACAATAAAGCGGTCAAAGGAAGCCATGATCGGTCCGGGACAGACGATCAGCGAGCCTGAGGGAATGTTTTTATCTATGATGTTGCCGATGTGCGTGCCGAAGACGGCGTCTACGCCTTCCATCGCCCGATTTTTTACCATAACCTGAGCACCTTTTGAAAGTTCCTCAGCCGTTTGGAAAATCAACCGCACTTCACCGTTTAAATCTTCTTCATGGTCCTTCAGCACCTTTGCTGCACCCAGCAGCATGGATGTGTGGGAGTCATGGCCGCAGGCGTGCATGCAGCCATTGGTGGATGCGAAGGGAAGGCCGGTCTCTTCTTTGATGGGCAGGGCATCCATATCGGCACGCAGGGCAATGCACTTGCCAGGTTTGCCTTTATTGATCCAGGCGATAATGCCGGAATCCCCCTCGTTCAGGGAGTATTCAATGCCATATTCCTGCAGCTTGCTTACAACAAAAGCCTGGGTCTTCGGCAGGTCCAGCCCAAGCTCGGGAATCTGGTGCAGTTCACGGCGCATATTTACCAGAGAAGACTGTAAATTCTCACATTCCAATGCAAACATGTTGTTTCTCCTTTAGCGTAAATCATTATGTGGGGGCAAAATACAGAAAAAGGAGCCAAAGGGCACGGTGCAGAACAGAAGAGAGATTTTTTAGCTCTGGGCAAATAAAAAAAGCTGTCGGTTTCCCAACAACTCCAAAGAAAAACTGTACTTCTGTCCTTTGACCTGAGAGATTCGGGCATGTTGCCCTTGCACCTTCGGTACCCTTGCGGGATTCTCCAGAGTTTCTCCGGCAGCGGTCTTTTCATTCCGCAGCCATCATCGAATTCAGTATTTTGTTGCCTAAAATTTAGCACAGAACCATTTGGGTGTCAATTGCCGAAGCACTAAGAAACAAGGCTCTGTCGCAAGGCAGACACCCGGATGCAGCAAAAACACTGGTATTCTTGCCCCGACAGCTGGTATAATAATGGTGAACAAAAGAACAGGAGAAACTGCTATGAGTAAAAATGAGATTCTGAAAAACAGTATCACCGCCGTGCAGGAAAGGGTGGAAGCAGTACAGCAGCCTGCAGCGGAAGAAGCAAAGCACCTGCGGGGCATTGCCGAGGAGACGGCTGACCTGGTGTGCGCGTTCCGCGACGAGCGCAACTGGAAGCAGTTCCACAACCCCAAGGACCTGGCCGTGTCCATTTCGCTGGAAGCGGCCGAGCTGCTGGAGGTGTTCCAGTGGAGCGGCGAGGACCTGAAGTGCGAGGGCAAACTGGACAAGATCCGCGAGGAGCTGGCGGATGTGGCCAACTACTGCATCCTGATGGCCGATGCCTGCGGCATCAGTCTGGACGAGATCATCCGGGCCAAGGTAAAGCGCAACGGCGAAAAATACCCCGTGGAAAAGGCATACGGGAAAAAGGATAAATACACCGAGCTGAAGTAAAACAGCACATAAACAGAAGAAAAGAGGCAGAACCGCATCACGCGTCTCTGCCCCTTTTTGGCTTTTCAGCGTAACTTACCGGTTCTCACGCAAAAGGCTCAGCGATCATCCTCGTTTCACGTATTTCACCGGAAGGATACGGATCGCTTTCAGGCATTCCGGGTTGAAAAATCTGTTGATATCCATGCAGAACATGGAAAATGTATCTTCATCGGAGACCAGCATATAATCAAGCTGCAAGTCATGCAGTATATGAAGCACTTTGCCTTCACCGTCCATCAAGATGCATTTGATTTCAAGGCGCTCTTTGGCGCCCAATTTTTTATCCAGCTTGTAGGTTCCGTTGACGTGAATATCATTGTTTTTGGTTAACCAGATGCAAACACCGCTGATCTCCACACCAAGTTCCTTCTGTTTTGCTTCCAATGCCTCGGTTCCCACTAACAGATTTGAGAGTTCTTTCATGATTATTTTCCTTTCTTAGTAATTATTAAATATTATTTTCTTCCAATATTCACACCCGGGAGGCAGTTCCCGGTAACTTGTGAATATATATTAAGTAGCTTAATATCGCGGGCGAAACAGCAGTTTTAGATCCTCGCCCGTAAGTTTTTTCCGGTAACCGACGATGCTGGTGCCGGAAAAAGCCGCAGCTGTGTTGATCATGCCGATGACAGAGCCCATATTTGCCGGTTTTGAAATTTTCCATGTTCCGGCCAATGGCAGCTGCAGCCCAAGAGCCCGGCACTTGTTGCGGGTATAGAGCCAGCGATCCAATCTTGTGAGCTGTGGGATAGTAAGCTCGCAAGGGTGCAGGCCACTGCCCTTTAAGGAGGCAAGCAGAGGGACATAGAAATTCCCCGGTGAGCTCAAAAGGATCACCTTTGTGCCGCGCCTGCACAGCTTACAGAAAAGCTCGGCGGCTGCCTGCTGGGTGGCATTTTTGCCGCGGAGTTCTTCCATCCCGTCAACGATCAGTATGCTGCAGGGCAGGAGAACTTCCATACCGGATTCGCTGGAATCGAGTCCGCTCCTGGCGCTTTCAACGATCTGCTGAATCAAAGCGCTGCCCGGGAGCCGGAGTACGGTTTTTCCATGTTTTTCCATTTCTGCGGCCAGCGAGCGGGCAAGCAGCGTTTTGCCGCATGCCGTTTTTCCCCAAAGGATCAGAATTGGTTCTTTGCCCAGGCACAGCTTGCGCAGCCGGAACTTGAACGCCGGCGCGGCAGCAGGGGAATGAAAATCTCTCAGGTCGCCGTAATAAGTATCTTCCACACGTTTGATCTTTTGGTTCAACGTTTCTTCCCCGCTTTTGTACCCAAGGTTTTGCGCGAAACACGGATCAGCCCTACCGCATCCTTTGGTGAATCGTCTGACCGGAGCATATCCACGGACAGCTCACGCATCGGGTGGGGATAGTTCCGGTTGTAGTAGTTATTCTCTCCATCAACCGAAAACGATACAACATCCCGGAAGACAGCAGCGGTGGAGTAGCGGGCAAGAACATCGGAAAAGGTTTCACCGGGCTGCCGCAGAATATACAGTCTGGTGTCGGCATCCTTATATGCGTGCTCCTCACTGATCTCTACCGTATCTTCTTCGAATAAAAGCTGGAAATGGCCTTCCATTCCGTCTGCGGCTGTAACATGAAGCGTAAGGCAGTGGTCATTTCCCATGGTTTTCAGTTTCATTCCTTGCTCCTTTCCTTCAGCTGAACTTTAAATCCATAGAGTTTTTCTGGGGTGGCGTAGGTATATATTTCAACATCGCATCCGCTGACATGAACGGAGATCAAAGAGGGAACAATTTCCCCCGGCCTATGAAACCATGCCCATGTATTGGGCGGCAGATCGTCGGTCAGGAAAAAGTCCTCATCCTGAAGCTCCTCGTCGGCCGGAATGATCATTAAAGCGCCGGGAAGCGATATACGGCAAAGCAGTTTAGACGAGCGGGTAGTCTCGCCAAAATATACGGTTCGTTTTGTCATTCGAATCGTCTGGGGCGGCCATTCCAGGCAAAAAAGGCTTTGGAAGCTGCACACATAGTTATCTTCGGGTTCCTCGTAATTTGAAAAATGCAGCCTGAAATCGGCATTCATATTAAAAAGTTCTTCCATAAATCCTCGCCTCCCTTTACTGGCGGATGTCCTGAAAGGGATTAAACCAGGGGTCCCTCAGGTGGCTGTATAAGCGGACGGCGGATTCATTCAGGGGTTTCCACATTTTCCACGTGTACAGCGCGGTGTAAACAAGGGGCAGCAGCCAGCCCCAGTCAGGAAAGCTTAGCAGGTGCATTGCGGCGTAAAGGAGCATAAGCAAGGGGATAGCGAGCAGGCAAACATAAGCGAGGAGCTCCCACCACAGGGTGCTCATGCAGCTTTTACGGTAGTATGCAATGGTAGGGTACATCTCTCCGCCCTCTCTCAGGCATTCCCAGGCTCGCTCGCCGGAGCGGTTTGCCACGTTCACTCTCATACCTTCTCTGGAAGCGGCACAGACCAGCATGATGAACAGATCAGGTTTGGTATCGTCGCTCAGCCAGCATAATTTCCGGGGATCGTCCAGAAATTCGTTGCCGGCCTGCTCCAGTTTTTCCCAGTTCTTTACCTGGTAGTAATGTTCAATCAGTCCGTAGGCGCGAATCGCCTTGCTGCGCTCGGAATTTTCCTTGTGCGACTGCCAGCTTTTGGTGGGGCTTAACCAGTTGAGTATCATAAAAATCCCTCCTTAAAAATTAGTTTTCAGGTGAGCCTGAATCCAGCCAAGCAGGCTGTTGTAATCCCGCTCTCCGGCAGCAATTGCAATAAACATTTCTGCCAGCTCACCTTCGGCCAGGTTTAAGGCATAACCATTCCATTTCAGCATAAGCTGCGTCATCATGGCGCCGATGCGCTTGTTGCCGTCGATATAGGCATGGTTCGATGCCAGACCAAAACCCAGTCTTGCAATCTTCTCCAGCTCGCTGGCAAACAGGTCCTGGCCGCCAAAGGTCTGCATAGGGGCGGCAATCGCGGCTTCCAGACCGGGGCGGTCGCGCAGTCCGTCCAGGCCGCCGGTCGTTTTAATCACCAGGCTGTGAATCATGTTAATGTCATTTGCAGTAATCCAGCTCACGCGGCCATCCTCCTGTAGGCTTTAGCGTATTCGTTCAGCAGTGCTTCCGTATCGGCCAGCATCTGCTCCAGGGAGAGCACTTCGGCGCTGCCTGCCGGAAGCGGGGTTTGAGTTTCGGTAATAAAGGTGGTTTCTTTATTCATAATTTCAGCTCCTTTGAAATAAGATTTCTGTTTTGGTGTTCAGGGGATAATTGCATTTCAATACCCCTACCCGGTACATTACCACATCTCGGAACGCTTGATGTCACCTGGCAGGAGACAAAAAAATAGGCACAGCAAAGCTTTGCACGTAGTCCGAAAAAAGAAGAGTCAGAACCGCATTACGAGGCTCTGTCTCTTCCTGCTTTTTTTATTCCATTCTACGACGTCCCCCACACGGTCTAAGTCCCATATTCCGGACGGTACGCGTGCTAGAATCCGAGCTGTAATAAAAACCGGAATAGGGAGGACAATAACATGAACCAACAGATCCTTATACGATGGGGCAATGAAAAAGATGCTCTGGTCCGCTTTCTGAAAAGAAAAGGCTATACCAGCCGTTTCGCAGACCAGCTTGCGCCTGCCAACGCAGTGCCTGTCTACTGTGTGGATACCAAAACGAAGGAATACTTCCCGGTAACGGCCACGGTCTGCGCGGCTTTCAGCCAGGCGAACCGCCCGGCACGCAGCTTTCAGGAAGCCCGTGCGCTGCTGTAAGCCCGGCATCCACGAACGATGCGAGACACACGCATGCAGACGGCATGCTTCCTTGGCAGCACGCACTTGGACCCCGGCCAGCTGCAAACGGCAGCCACGCGCACGCGGTATATTCTGCGGGACCTGCTGAACAGCGGCGTGAAATACTTTGGCGTGGGCGTGACCCCCGGCTACGATATGCTGGCGGCCGAGATGCTGATCCGCCTGAAAAACAGCCGCAGCGGAAAACGGATCCTGCTGATCTCGGTGCTGCCATACCCGGGCTGGAACGAGGGCTGGTCCAGCGCCGAGCAGGCCGAGGCACGGCGCATCCTGATGCAGAGCAAAAAGGTGGTGTATCTTGCGCAGCAGCCGGAGGAAGGCCTGCTTGCAGCCCGCGACCGGCACCTGCTGGACGGCTCCGGCCACTGTGTGTGCTTCTGTAACCAGTCCACCGGCCACACGGCCGATACCCTGCGCTATGCCCTTGCCCGCAAGGTGCAGGTGCATAATGCCAGCTCCTGGGACCTGCGCTGGCTGCAGCATGCATAAGCGGTGCCGTTTGTTTCTGACCGGAGATTCAACAGAAAGTGCATAACATTGACAAACAGGCTCATTTTTGTTTGAATAAACAGGAATAAACACGGGAGGAACGGAACCATGAAGAAAGGCCTGAAAGTGCTGCTGATCCTTATTCTGATCCCTGTGGTGCTGCTTGGCGCAGCACTCATCTTTCTTGCCGCCCAGGGCGGCGAATACGACAGCCCGGAGCTGATCCGCGGCGGCAGCCCTATGAGCGCTGCCCAGCGCTACAGCTTTGACCCTGCGCAGCAGAAAATGACGGTTCGGCTGGATAAGGCGGACCTGTACTGGATGCTGGCGGAAAAATACGGCGCGCCTGTGACCGATGCGGCCAACCGGGAGCTGGCGGAGCATGGGCTGAAGGTGAAGAAGCTGGGCTTTCATTTTTTGGGCAATGAATTTGCGGCCGATGCCAAGCTGAGCTACAGAGGCCTGGTTCCACTGCCGGTGCATGTGGAGGGCAATCTCCGTGTTGTGGACGAAAGCACGCTTCAGCTCAGCCTCACAGCGGCCAAGATCGCCGGTGTGGTCACGTTAAAGGAAGAACAGCTTGCCCAGCTGGCAGAGCCGTTTGAATATGATTTTTCTAAAAAGCACTCGCTGCTGTGGAATGCCCGTTCTGCCGAGCTGCAGCAGGACCTGCTGGTGCTCACCCGGGATTATCCCATGGACTGGCTGCTGCAGGAAGCAGGAAAGAACCTGAGCGACTATACGATCGTGCTGGATTTTGTACACCCGGAAGAGGTGGACTGCAGCCTTGCCGCCCTGATCGACTGGACCCAGGGAAGCCGCGAACCGATGTACGCCCTTGTGGACGCCCTGGCGGCAGACCCCGGTTCCCTGCCGGCGTTGAAGGCAGATATTCTGGCAGCGGCAAGTTCCTATGCTGCGCACTGCTATTTTAACGGCGACGATGCGGCACTGAATCCCCGCCTACTCCCGGAGATCACAGAAGAAGGCGTAAAATCCGAGAGCCAGCGGATTCGCGCGGAATACCAGAGCCTGTACGATGCCCGCACCGGTGCCCTGGCAGCCTGCGAATGGGATGTTCTGCAGCGCTTTGCGGAGGGCAGCATTGTGCTTGCCGGCGGCCAGCTGAAGGACGTGGCTGCAGGCGGCAAACTGGAGCTTCCCGCCCTTGAAAGCTTTGCCGGCATTGACCAGTGGCTGGATGTTTCCACGCTGCGCGTGGTGATGGCAAGCGAACCCGGCGATTATCTGCTGCATCAGGTTCCTACGGGGAACACGGTTCCGGTGTTCATTCTGCGTACCTATGGCGGCCGCCCGGTGGTGGCTTACCAGCATGTGCCTGGCATGTACAAGGTCGTGAGCCTTTCCGAAGCGGAATACGTGAAATATATGAAATCCGCCGCTGTGCCCACGCTGAACCTGGGTGAAAGCACAACCAAACGTTAAAGGGAAATAGTAAGACAGAGGCAGCCCAGACGGGCTGCCTCTGCTGCTGTGAATTCGTTCCGAGTGGCGGGGCGTTTATATAAGGTATCAATGGCAAAGGGAGAATTTCTTCATCCCTTTGCCATTCTTTGGCGCCTTTAGGCTTGATAAAACCCCTGGTTCTACCAGGGGTGAATAAAAAAGCCTTGGCCGGTACAGGAATGTCACACATCGTCAGGCGTCAACTTCATATAGCCGTATAGCGATTTTATGAACAGGTCTGCCATTTCGGCGGCGCTTTCTTCCATGCCGTAGCCGATCCAGGCAGAGATCATTGCGCTGGAGGCGCCAGCAAAATAATGAGGCTGATAACGGTTGTTCATCACACCAAAACGCAGGATCTCGTTTGTGGTGGATTTGAGGATGTATTGCTGCAGATTCTGCAGCAGACCTTGCCGACCAAGCACCAGCAGGCGCTGCCGGTCCCGCATCAGGCGGGCAAATATGATCTCCAGGCTGCTGCGCATATGTTCCGGATCCAAGGGATGCTCGGTGTAGATCTGGTGGAACAGGTTCTGCAGATATTCCTCAATGATCTGGTCCATGGTCAGGTAATTGCGGTAAAACGAAGCCCGACACACGCCGGCGCGGTTCACCAGTTCGTTGATGGTGATGCGGTGATAAGGCTTTTCCTGCAAGAGCTGAAACAGCGCTTCCGTCAGATAATCCTTTACTACTGGCGGTTTCATGAGCCAATTGCCCCCTTTTTGTCCAATTACTGCCTGGCCGGATTGCTTTTGCAGGCAGGGTGGTTATAATCAGAATGTAATGATACAAATGTATACTTATTATTACAGAAAGGGGTTACTTATGCAAGATTATTTCGGTTATTCAGGCAAGGTCTGCGTTGTAACTGGCTCTTCCAACGGCATGGGCCTTGCTACTGCAAAAATGCTGGTTGATCTGGGGGCAACGGTTTACTGCGTTTCCAGAAGCGACACAAAAATTGAGGGGATCGAAAAGAGCATCCGCTGCAACCTTTCAGACAAGGTTTCCATTGACGAGGCATTTGCCCAGCTCCCTGAGCATATCGACTGCTTCTTTGGTGTGGCAGGTCTTTCCGGTTCCAAAACGGATTATCTCACTACCTTTAATTGCGATTTCACCGCCAACAAGTATATTACGCTTGAATATCTGGAAAAGCGCATGACCGAAGGAGGAGCCATTACCTATGTAACTTCCACGGCCGGTATGTTCTGGCAGAAGTACAAAAAGGAGCAGAGCCCTGTTGTTTATGCTGAAGGCTGGGATGCCACGGTTGCCGCCCTTGGCAAGCTGCCGCAGATCGCTCCTGCCAATTTTGCATACATCTTTGCAAAACGCTGCCTTTCCCAATTTGCGGCAGAAAAGGCATATGAGCTTGGCAAGCGCGGCATTCGCGTGAACAATGTGATGCCCGGCTCTACCGACACCGGCATGAAGGACGAGTTCCAGAAGATGGCAGGCGGCGAGGATAATCTGCTTGCCCAAACCGGCGTTGCGCACCGCCTGGCAAAGCCCGAAGAGATGGCCGGCCCCATCGTGTTCCTTGGCTCGGCAATGGCCTCTTTCACCTCCGGCGTTGATATCTGCATCGATGCAGGCTGCAATGCCATGGAGCAGATGGGCCATAAGAAGAACCAGATGAATATTCCTGCCACCAACACCCTAATTCTTAAAATTGCCCAAAAGGCAATGCAGAAGAACAAGTGAATCAACTTGCAAAAACAATGATCCACCCGCAAATGCGGATGGATCATTATTTTTGCCTGTGCAATTACGGGGTCTCCGGTTTGGCAGTGTATTATATTATTTCTTCTGCTGTGCCTGCTGCTTCAGCTGCTTTTTCACCTTTCGGTTCTTGCCGGTGATCCAGTTGAGGAACTTATCCAGCTTCCAGCAAAAGACCATCCGGGAGGTGTCCATGCTGATGAGTTCGCGCTTTGCCATGATGGGTGCTCCTTTTTTCAGTTTGTAGGTTAAGTATAGCACAATTCAGGCCGAAAAACAGTATACCGGCGGTCGCATTGCAAGGATTCCGTCAGAAAAGCTGAAATGAGAAAAGCCAGTGCTTCGCGGCACTGGCTTTGGTTTTGTTTCTATCAGCTCAGCGGCTGGAAGAACTCGATCTCTTCGCCCACCGGCCCGATGCAAAAGGCGATGCGGGCGGGGTAGGGATGTTCGGGGTCGGGAGCAAGGTCAACGTTCCGCGGCTCCACAGTGATGGGGTAGCCTTCGGCGCGCATCACGGCAACACAGTCGTCCACGCTCTCGGTTTCAAAGGCAAAGTGACGCACAGCGCCCTGGGGCAGATCGGTATCGGCATTGTTGGCGATCTCAACAATAGCGTTGCCGGCATTCAGCATAATAAAGCTGCCGTTGTTCCAGGTGCGGATCACATCCATGCCCAGGATATCCCGGTAAAAGTGAATGGTGGTTTCGTACTCGGCCTGCTCGCAGGTCTTAAGCGAAACATGATGAAAGCCCTTGATGAGTTTTGCCATAAATACAGCCTCCTGATATACAGATTATGCCTGCTCGGCTGCCATTTTCAGCACCTGCAGGTCGCGGGGAATGGTGCAGTAGGTGCGGCCCACGGAATCGGTGAGGATCTCTTCCAGCGTTGCCCACTTCAGATCAAAGCCCATGCAGCGCTCGGAATCGGAAGGGATCGCTTCCACGGCGGCATCGCCCACCTGGCAGAAATAAAAAACGGTGTCGGCCACATAGATGCTGCCGGGGCACTTGATATCCGCGTGGGTCTCCACCACGCGGCCAAATTCACGAATGCTGGCCGGTTCCACAAACAGGCCCAGCTCTTCGCGCACTTCGCGCACAAGCGCCTCTTCCGGCGTTTCGCCGGCATCGATCCCGCCGCCCGGCAGCTTGTAGCCATAACGGGGGGAATACTGCATGGCAAACTGATTGCCGCGCAGGATCAGACCTTTGGCGGCATAGCGGGTGTTGATCGGCTGCCCTGGCTGGTAGTCTTTTTTGTCCAGTTCAAACAAAAGTTCCATTCTGTATCTCCTGACAAACAGCGACATTCCCTATGGTAATTACTAATTATTGTACAACGGCGCCAGCACGCTTGCAAGCAGAAACAGCATAAAATTATTGCATGAAAAGGGCATAGAAAAACTGCAGCTGCGCTCTTGTAAAACCTGGGGCGGGAGGGTAAAATAATAAACGAACAGATGATAGAAGAGAGAACTCCCGCGAAGAGGAACAGAAATGAACGTACTGGAAAATGAATTCAGCTGCCAGCGTGATGGCCTTACCATCCGTGGCAGGCTTTTTATACCCGAAGAGGGCAATAATCTGCCCGTGATCATCATCAGCCACGGCTTTATGGCCAACATGGAAAGCACCCGCCACTATGCCATGCATTTTGCACGGCTGGGCTGGCTTGCCCTGTGCTATGATTTCTGCGGCGGCTGCGTGAAGGGCAGCAGCGACGGCAGCAGCCAGAGCATGAGCGTGCTTACCGAGGTGCAGGACCTGAAGGCGGTGCTGGCCTATGCCAAAACACTGCCGGAGGCAGACCCCGAGAATCTTACCCTGATGGGCTGCAGCCAGGGCGGCCTGGTGAGCGCGCTGGTAAGCGCCGAGCTCGGCAGCGAGATCAGCCAGCAGATCCTGTTCTACCCGGCTTTCTGCATTCCCGACGATGCCCGCCGCGGCCACATGATGATGGCAAAATTCGACCCGCAGAACATTCCCGACGAGTTCCGCTGCGGCCCCATGCTTCTTGGCCGCTGCTACGCCGAAAGCGTGATGGAAATGGATCCCTACCAGGCCATTCAAGGCACCACTGCCCGCACGCTGATCGTGCACGGAACAGCCGACAAACTGGTGAAAGCCAGCTATTCCGTAAAGGCAAAGGAAGCCTATGGGAAAAACGCCCAGCTGAAGCTGATCGAAGGCGCCGGCCACGGCTACCGCGGCAATGCCGACGAGCTTGCCATTGCCTATGCCAGCGAATTCCTGCAGGGCAGAATCGAGATCCTCACCGTGGACCTGAAGTACCGCTTTTGGGACAGCATTGTGGACCGCAGCGGCCTTTATGCCATTCGAACCATCCCCCTTGCCGGCACGGCCGACAGCGTATTCTTCCGGGGCGAGGTCCGCCCCGATTCCATTGAGGTGCAGAAGTGGTTCACCTTTAAGAACTATAGCACCTGCGCGGAAATCTACTTGTATGGCATCGATTGTGCCGGCATGGAATGCACCATTCGCCTGGAGATCACAAAAATGAAGGAGAATGCCTGGGAGCCCATCCACACCACCGACAGCCAGGCCCTGCGCTTCCTGAACCGCAGCACCAGCAACGTGGTGGTGGAGGAGCATGGAAGGCAGCGCCGTGTGCATGTGTTCAGCTATGCCGGCGCCGCAAAATAACGGCACAAGAATAAAAACAACAGTTTCTGCAAAAAACGCCTGTGACCGCGGTCACAGGCGTTGGCTTTTCTTGTTTTGTTATTTATACAGTTCCGGGCGCCGCAGCTGGGTGTAGGTCTTCTTTTCGCGCAGGGGCTGCACTGCGGCAAGGTCCAGCTCGGCAAACAGAAGCTGCTCGCTGCCGTCCGCTTTACAGATCACACTGCCATCTGCGCCAACCACAATGGATTCGCCGGAAAAGAGCATTCCGTCTTCCTGCCCCACACGGTTGCACATGGCAATGGCTACGCTGCTGTGAAAGGCCTGCACGCGAAGCTCCCATTCAAACATGTCAGAGGGCTCATCGGCAGTGTTGGCTGTGGGAATCAGGATCAGGTCCGCACCCATCAGGGCCTCGGTGCGGATGCTCTCGGGGTAGTGGCGGTCGAAGCACACCACAACACCGATGCGGCCCAGCGGGGTATCAAACACCTGAAAACCATCGTCGCCGGGGGTATAGTAATCCTGTTCATAGAATTTTTCTGCCTGGGCAATGTGGATCATCTTCTGCAGGCCTAGGATCCTGCCCTCGGCATCGATGAGAATGGTGGCATCATAGGGCTTGCCGTTCTGCCACAGATAGGTATTTGGCGCAGCCATGATGTGGTGTCTGCGGCAGGCATGCTGAATCTGGCAGATGTATTCGTGGTCCAGCGGCATGCGGAAACGGGTCACATCCTGCTTTTCATACTGGGGAAAGAAGGGACCATACTGAATCTCAGGGAAAAGGATCAGGTCCGCGCCTTCGGCAGCGGCGCGCTCAATGGCCGCCAGGG
>JAKSSN010000028.1 GCA_024403095.1 Oscillospiraceae bacterium | reverse complement strand
GTCCGCGAGCACAAGGGCTTTGCCATTACAAAGCTGGAAGGCGTGGAAGACATGAACGCTGCCCAGCGTCTGAAAGAAAAAGTGGTTTACATAAACAGAAAAGACGCACATCTGCCTAAGGGAGGCTATTTTATTGCCGATATTATTGGAGCGGAAGTAGTGGACGAGAACGGAGCTGTCATCGGCACCCTGAAAGAAGTGTTTGAAACTCCGGCAAACCCCATCTATGTGGTAAAGGGCGAAACGGAGCATCTGATCCCCGCTGTGCCGGAATTTATTCTGAACACAGATGTTGAGGCCAAACGAATCACGGTTCACCTGATTCAGGGGCTTTGAGCTTTCGGAGGATACTGTGATGAGAGTAGACATCATGACGCTTTTTCCCGGCACGGTGAATGCAGTGCTTCATGAGAGCATCATTGGCCGTGCGGCCAAAAAAGGCATTCTTGAGATCAACTGTGTTCAGATCCGTGACTATACGGAAAACCGGCAGGGTCAGGTGGATGATTATCCCTACGGGGGCGGATGGGGCTGCGTTATGGCTGCCCAGCCGCTGAAATCCTGCCTGCAGAGCATTCTGGACCAGACGCAGGACCGTAAAACACGCGTGATTTATATGACTCCGCAGGGCGCGCCCTATACGCAGGATACCGCCCGCCGCCTGGCCAGGGATTATGACCATCTGGTGCTGGTGTGCGGCCATTACGAAGGAATCGACGAGCGTTTTATTGAAGCATGCGTGGATGAAGAAATATCCCTGGGTGATTTTGTCCTTACCGGGGGCGAGATCGCGGCCATGGCCGTTACCGACTCGGTATGCCGCCTGATTCCCGGCGTGCTGGCAGATGAGGAATGCTATACCGGGGAGAGCCACTGGGACGGACTGCTGGAATACCCGCAGTATACGCGCCCGGAAGTGTGGGAAGGCCGCAAAGTGCCGGAAGTGCTGATCGACGGCAACCATGCACGCGTAGCTGCCTGGCGCAGAGAAAAGCAGTTTGAGCGTACCATGACGAAGCGCCCGGATATGTTTGCCCGTCTGGACCCCAGCAATCCGGAGGACCGCCGCCTGATGCAGAAGGTGATCAAAAATGCAGGGCGAAAAAAGCTGACGGAACCGGTGACCTGCCGCCCGGCGGTGCCGGAGGATATCACCGCCATTCTGGATATGGTGGCTTTTGCGCGCAAGAGCCTGAAAAAACACAGGGTGGACCAGTGGCAGGGTGTATACCCGGATGATAAAGTGTACCTTGCGGACATGGAGCGGGGAGAATGCTTCCTTGTGCTGCATGGAAACGAACCGGCGGCAGTGTTTACGCTCTCCTGCCTGCCCGAGCCGGACTACGACGGCATCACCGACGGCAAGTGGACTGAGGGCCTGGAATACTGCGTGATCCACCGCTGCGCTGTGGCAGAGGATTACCGGGGCACCGGAATGTCCGAGCAGATGCTGGCTCTTGCCGAGGAACTTACGCTGAGAAACGGCCGGCGCTGCGTGCGTCTGGATACGCACCGCAAGAATAAAGCCATGCTGAACCTGCTGCGCGGCAACGGCTACCGTTATCGCGGCAATATCACGTGTGAATCGGAGCCCGGTCACGACCCTGCACGGCAGGCCTATGAAAAAATATTGAAGGTAAAGAAATGAATCTGACGGATATTAATCAAATTAACGAGATCCTGCATCGCCATGGATTCCGTTTTTCAAAATCTCTGGGCCAGAATTTTCTTACAGCCGCCTGGGTACCGGAACGCATTGCCGAGGAATCCGCACTGGATGAACAGACCGGCGTGCTGGAGATTGGCCCCGGCATCGGCTGCCTGACGCGGGAGCTTTCCCTGCGGGCAGGCAAAGTGCTGTCAGTTGAGCTGGACAGCGCACTGCGCCCTGTGCTGGCAGAGACGCTGGCAGACTGCCCGAATACCGAGGTGGTGTTCGGCGATGTGCTGAAGCAGGACCTGCCAAAGCTGCTGGCTGAAAAACTGCCTGGCCTGCGCCCCGTGGTCTGCGCCAATCTGCCCTATAATGTCACCACTCCGGTGCTCACCCAGCTGATCGAGCAGCAGTGCTTCGAAAGCATCACGGTAATGATCCAGCGCGAGGTCGCGCGGCGCATTTGTGCCGGACCCGGTACGGCGGATTACGGCGCATTTGGGGTGTTTGTGCAGTGGTACTGCGAAACAGAGCTGCTTTTTGATGTTTCTCCCGGCTGCTTTGTGCCCCAGCCAAAGGTGACCTCTTCGGTGATCCGGCTGAAAAAGCGGCAGACTCCGCCCTGCGAGGTGAAGGATGAGGCACTTATGATGAAACTGGTGCGCGCAGCCTTCAACCAGCGCAGAAAAACGCTGATCAACGCGGCTTCCAGCGGCCTTGGCATTGGCAAGGACGTGCTTGCGCAAATTCTGCAGGAGCTTGGAATTGACGAGCGGGTGCGGGGAGAAGTGCTGGACATTAGCACATTTGCAAAAATCAGTGATAAAATTTTGGAAATTAATGGTTAGTTTTGTAGCAAAAATACATTGATTATTTTGAAGTTTTTTGTTACCATTATGAATGGCGCAGGGAATCTGCGCGCATTATCACATTGTTTCTAATTTATTGTATAGAAAGGATCAACAAAACAAATGAGCAAAAAGTATGTTTATCTGTTTTCCGAAGGCAACGCAACCATGCGTGAGCTCCTCGGCGGCAAAGGTGCAAACCTTGCAGAAATGACCAAGATCGGTCTTCCTGTTCCCCAGGGTCTCACCGTCACCACCGAAGCTTGCACCCAGTACTACGAAGATGGCCGCCAGATCAATGACGAGATCATGGCAGAAATCATGGCTGGCGTAGCCAAGGTTGAAGAGATCAACGGCAAGAAGTTCGGCGACCTCCAGAATCCTCTGCTCGTTTCCGTCCGCTCCGGCGCACGTGCTTCCATGCCCGGTATGATGGACACCATCCTGAACCTTGGCCTGAACGACGATGTCGTTGAGGCTATGATCAAGGGCAACCCCGATCCCAAGTTCGAGCGTTTCGTATACGACTCCTACCGCCGCTTCATCCAGATGTTCTCCGACGTCGTTATGGAAGTTGGCAAGAAGTACTTCGAGCAGCTCATCGACAAGATGAAGGAAGAAAAGGGCGTTCAGTTCGACGTAGAGCTCACCGCTGCTGACCTGAAGGAACTGGCAAACCAGTTCAAGGCAGAGTACAAGGCACAGCTCGGCGAGGACTTCCCCTCCGATCCTGTTGTTCAGCTGAAGGAAGCTGTCAAGGCTGTTTTCCGTTCCTGGGATAACCCCCGTGCAAACGTTTACCGCCGCGATAACGACATCCCCTACTCCTGGGGTACTGCTGTTTCCGTAATGCCCATGGTATTCGGTAACCTGAACGAGAACTCCGGCACTGGTGTTGCATTCACCCGTGACCCCGCCACCGGCGAGAAGAAGCTGATGGGTGAGTTCCTTGTCAACGCACAGGGCGAAGACGTTGTTGCTGGTATCCGTACTCCGATGCCCATCACCGAGATGGCAAACCTGTTCCCCGATGCATACGCTCAGTTCGTCGATGTCTGCAACATCCTCGAGAACCACTACCACGACATGCAGGACATGGAGTTCACCGTCGAGAACGGCAAGCTCTACATGCTGCAGTGCCGCAACGGTAAGCGTACCGCTCAGGCAGCTCTTAAGATCGCATGCGACCTCGTTGACGAGGGCATGATCGATGAAAAGCAGGCCGTTCTCATGATCGACCCGCGTAACCTCGACACTCTGCTTCACCCCCAGTTCGATGCAGCAGCTCTGAAGGCTGCTAAGCCCATCGGCAAGGGTCTGGGTGCTTCTCCTGGCGCAGCATGCGGCAAGGTCGTCTTCACTGCTGACGACGCAGTTGCATGGGCAGAGCGCAAGGAAAAGGTCGTTCTGGTTCGTCTGGAGACCTCTCCCGAAGATATCACCGGTATGAAGGCAGCTGAAGGCATCCTGACCGTTCGCGGCGGTATGACTTCTCACGCAGCTGTTGTTGCTCGTGGTATGGGCGAGTGCTGCGTTTCCGGTTGCGGCGACATCAAGATGGATGAAGAGAACAAGCAGTTCGAGCTGGCCGGCAAGGTCTTCCACGAGGGCGACTTCATCTCCATCGATGGTACCACCGGTAACATCTATGATGGCCTGATCCCCACTGTTGATGCTACTATCTCCGGTTACTTCGGACGCATCATGGCATGGGCCGACAAGTATCGTCAGCTGGGTGTTCGCACCAATGCTGATACTCCTCACGATGCAGCAAAGGCAGTTGAGCTGGGCGCAGAAGGCATTGGCCTGACCCGTACCGAGCACATGTTCTTTGATCCCGATCGTATCGCTGCTTTCCGTGAAATGATCTGCTCCGATACCGTTGAAGAGCGCGAAGCAGCTCTTGCAAAGATCGAGCCGATGCAGCAGGCAGACTTCGAGGGTATGTACGAAGCAATGGGCGGCCGCTCCTGCACCGTTCGTTTCCTCGATCCTCCTCTCCACGAGTTCGTTCCCACTGAAGAGCCCGAAATCGAAGCTCTTGCAGCAGCACAGGGCAAGTCCGTTGCTGAGATCAAGAACATCATCTCCGGCCTGCACGAGTTCAACCCCATGATGGGTCACCGTGGATGCCGTCTGGCAGTCACCTATCCTGAAATCGCTGTTATGCAGACCCGTGCCGTTATCAAGGCTGGTCTTGCTGTTAACGCTCGTCACCCCGACTGGAACTTCGTTCCCGAGATCATGATCCCCCTGGTTGGCGAAGTTAAGGAACTCAAGTACGTCAAGAACTTTGTTGTTAAGACCGCTGACGAGATCATCGCAGCTGCTGGCAGCAACATGAAGTACAAAGTCGGCACCATGATCGAGATCCCCAGAGCTGCTCTTACCGCTGACGAAGTGGCTAAGGAAGCTGAGTTCTTCTCCTTCGGTACCAACGACCTGACCCAGATGACCTTCGGCTTCAGCCGTGACGACGCTGGCAAGTTCCTCAAGTCCTACTACGATACCAAGATCTACGAGAGCGATCCGTTTGCAAAGCTCGACCAGATCGGTGTTGGCAAGCTGGTCAAGATGGCTTCCGCACTCGGTCGTGAGACCCGTCCTGACATCCACCTTGGTGTCTGCGGCGAGCAGGGCGGCGATCCCGCATCTGTTGAGTTCTTCCACAACGCTGGTGTTGACTATGTTTCCTGCAGCCCCTTCCGCGTGCCTATCGCACGTCTGGCAGCAGCTCAGGCAGCTATCAAGTGCCCCCGCGCATAAGAACTGCTCAGCGATGATCTGAGATCATCCCATAAACAGTAACAGGCCCCGGTAAAGGATTTCCTTTACCGGGGCTTTTCTGTTTTCTTGCAAATGCGGATCGGGCTGTTTTATAATAAGGCCAAAAGAATTTGCGCCTAAGGAGGAGCTAACATGAAATCACGCATCATTTCTTTACTGCTGGCAGCAGCTGTGCTGTTTTCTCTTGCAGCCTGCGGCAGCACAAGCGCTGCACCAACACCGGAAAACCCGGAGCAGAAAAACCTTCCTGCAGAAACGGTTTCTGCAGAGACTCCTGCACCAACCGAAACACCGGAGGCCGTTCCAACCCCGGCAGAAGAAAAGCCGGTACGGGGCCTTGCCATGCTGGTGGGAGAGGAACATGATTCCACATGGAACGATGCGCTTGGAAAACGAATCGGCAGTTTCCGCACCGGCGGTGTGGAGCTGGCTGCCTCGGAGGCAGCAGAGTACCCTGCTTTGGCCGCTGCCCTGAAGGAAGCCTGTGAAAAACAGTCTGCTGCGCTGCGGGAATATTATGACCAGCTGGTAGCGGACACGTCCGGAATGAATGAGTGGAGCGTTTACCAGGTGGAGGAAACAGCTTCGGTCCGCCGTGCAGATACAAAGGTAGTCAGTGTACTGTATTCCGGCTCTTCTTATACGGGCGGCGCCCATGGCAGTGCCTGGTACGGAGGCATGAGCTTTTACAGTGATACAGGCGAAAAGATCCAACTGGAAGACCTGACCCCGGATGTAAAAGCCCTGGGCAGCCGGGTGCAGAAGCTTTTACTGGAACAGTATCCGGACGCTTACTTCTATGCCAGCGCCGAGAGCGAGTTTGCGGAAGAAGAACAGCTGGCGAAGATCCAGTTCACTGTGGATCTGGAGGGAGTTACCTTCTATTTTGGTCAATATGAGCTTGCCCCGTATGCAGAAGGAATGCAGATCGTTACCGTGCCTTTCTATGGCAACGAGGATGTGCTGGCGGAAGAATTTTTTCCCATGGCACAGCACTGCGTGGCTCAGCTGACTCTGGATGTACCCTACCTTGTGGATATCGATGGAGACCGCCGGCCGGAGCGCCTCCTTCTGCAGGGATGGCCCAACGAATATGGCGTGTATGAACAGTTTTCTGTTACGGTGGACGACCGAAAGACGGAAACGGGATGCTGGTCTTACCATTTAACGCCCATGCTGTTTAAGCTGCAGGAAGGCAAGGCAGCACTCTATGTGCAGACTCTGCAGGAAAACGACTGGCAGGGTCTGCTGGGCTGCGAGCTTACAGTGGCAGGGGCAGAATATATGAACCCGTTCAGCGCGGCATTCCCCATGACCTGGGATGAAAACCGGAATATCCGCTCGATGATGGAGCTTCCCGCGAATGAAAACCAGCTGTGGCTGGTGAGCCGCATGTCTCTGCTGGGAACTGTTTCGGGCGGCCGCAGCTATTCTTTTGACCAATGGTGCAGCCTGGCGGCAGACAGCCCCTGGTTTATGCTGACACGCCCCGCACAGCTGACGCTGAAGCAGGAACTGAAGGCACCGCTGGTGGACATTGACACCGCGGAAACGCTGGGCGAGTATGTTACTCTGCCGGCTGGCACTCCGGTGGAATGGTTCCGCACCGACGGGGAGACGCTTTGCGACCTGCGCCTGCAGGATGGCAGAGCGGTACGGGTGAAAGTGAACATGGACCAGTGGCCATACACGGCAAACGATGTGAAGCTGGAAGAGCTGTTTGACGGGATTCTGTTCGCAGGCTGATGCCTTTGCGGCAGTGAAAACAGAAGTCTGTGCTGCCGAAAGGCAGGATCCAACCAAATAAAATGGCCCCGGGAGCGGTTCAAAATGGAATCGCTCCCGGGGCTTTTTTGTTACAGAAATGCAGGCGAAAAAGCCAGAATAGTCTGGGAAAAAATTAAAGCTTCAACAGCTTTTTGGCGTTGGAATAGCAGATCTTTTCACGCTCTTCATCCGTAAGTGCAGCGCTTTCAATAAACTCAACGGCTGGAGCGGTCTCTTCAAAGGGATAGTCCACCGAGAACATGATGCGGTCGATGCCCATCACGTCAATGGCACATCTTAAAGCTTCGGGGGAGTAGTTGCCGCTGGTGGTAAGCATCACATTTTCCCGCATGTATTCAGTGGGCGTTTTCTTGAGCCTGATCCTGCTTGCCTCGGTATGCATACTGGAGCCCCGCAGGGACTGTTCCCACTGGTTCTGCATACGCCACAGGCCATAGGGAATATTTTCGCCCAGGTGACCAAGAATCAGCTGAGTTTTGGGAAACTGGTCAAAAATGCCGCTGCACATGATTCTGAGAGCGTGACCGGCAGTTTCCACACCCCAGGACCATACGGCACCCAACAGCTCAGGATACCCTTCATACAGCTTCAGCTGTGTGGGGTCAGACTCGGTGGGATGCAGGTAAATGGGTACGTCAAGAGCTTCGGCGGCTTCCCACATCACCCAGTTTTTGCGGGCGTCAAGATATTCATAGTTTGTATGGCCGTGAATCAGAGCTCCGCGGAAGTTATATTCCTTCACGCAGCGTTCCAGTTCTTTTGCAGCGGCCTCGCCATCCTGCATGGGAAGGGTTGCAAAACCGGCAAAACGGTCGGGGTGCTTGTTGATGTTATCTGCAAGAATGTCATTCACTTCTCTTGCCATGGCAACCGCGTCGGCAGTGCTGATGATTCCCTGCACACTGGGGGAAGAGGTGCCAACGACCTGGATCTCAATATCGTACTTGTCCATTTCGGGGAGACGGTAGTTTTCAAAATCCCCAAGCAGGCGGCCAAGCTGCATGCCGCGGTCGGAATTCACGGGAAGGGGCATGCCCATTCTTGCAACCCATTCGTTGCGGATCTGAGATAGTTCAAAGGTGGAAAAGTGTTCTTCCAATGTGATTTTTTTCATAGTATGAAACCTCAATGCTTTTAGTGTTGATAAAACTTATAAATGAGCAAAACCTCATACAAATACTATAGCATAAAAATTTGCAATTGGAACGAATACGTCTGTAAAAAACGTAAAAAGAAAGTAGATGCTGCCAGAGAACGCGCTATTGCTGTTTATAAAATCGTATCCAATTTTGAGAATAGAAAAACAATGAATAGGATCCGATTCTTTTGCGGCTGAAGGTTGAATAATGGATCAATTTACACCAGAATGTGTTTGAGAGAGTGCGGTTTTTACAATTGAGACAATGCAATTGCTAGTTTTATGACATGATTTTTGTACATATAAGACAAAATAGTTGAAAATTTTATGGGCACAATCCCAAGTTGACTAATGACAAATTGTGAGCAATAATTTAGACACTTAACGGAGATTGGATACAATATCGCATCCAAACCTCTGGAAAACAAAAATAAAGAGAAAGAAAAGGAGAATTCCCCATGGCAGAAAAAAATCGTTTCAGTCTTTTTGCATGGATGCAGAAAGTCCCCGGCGGCATCATTCTCGTTCCTCTGGTAATCGGTGTTCTGGTTAACACCTTCTTCCCCGGCGTTTGGGAAATCGGCGGCTTCACCAAGGGCATGTTCAAGACCGGTACCGGTTGCCTTCTTGGCCTGTTCCTGCTCCTCAACGGTGCAAACATTGACGTTCGTCACATTGGTCAGCCCTTCTATCGCGGCTTTGTTCTTACTCTTATGAAGTTCGTTCTTGGCGTTGCTCTTGGCCTTATCGTTTCCGCTATCTGCGGCGCAGCTGGCTTCCTCAGCATCACCCCCATGGCAATCATTGCTGCTATCACCAACTCCGCCGGCGGCGAGTACCTCGCACTTGCTAAGGAGTACGGTACTGCAGATGATGCAGGTGCTATCTCCCTCCTGTCCCTGAACGACGGCCCCTTCTTCACCATGGTCGCAATGGGTACCGCAGGCCTGGCAAATATTCCTTTCGCAACCTTCGTTGCAACCCTCATTCCTCTGATCATCGGTATCATCTGGGGTAACCTCGATAAGGTCTTCCGCGAGAAGGCATCCGCAGCTCTGCCCATCGTATGCTTCTTCATGATGATCCCCATCGGCGCAGGCATGAACCTGATGGACATCTTCAAGAATCCTCAGTTCATCCTTGGCGGTATCATTCTGGCTGTGGTTTCTGCAGCTTCCGCATTCGTGTTCTACTGGCTGTACCAGCTCTGCCTCAAGAAGAACGAGCGCAACGCAATGGGTGCTGCAATCGGTACCACTGCTGCAAACGCATCTGCTGTTCCTAAGGCTCTGGTTGAGATGGATCCTTCCCTGGCTCCCTACGAAGCAGCTGCAACCGCACAGGTCACCATCGCTGCTCTGGTTACTGCATTCACCGCTCCCGTCATCACTGCATGGCTCGATAAGCGTATGAAGGCAAAGAAGCTCGGTATGTATGCCGATAAAGAGTAATCTCTGAGTATAACCGCTCCTAACTTTTCGGTCTTTCCGGTTCATCCGGGAAGACCGAACCATGATTTTAAAAAAATAATTGAAAGAGGTAAAAGATATGGCACTTACTATTAGACCGCTTTGCTCCGGCTACATCCCCACCAAGCCCCTGGAGTACTGGTATCACTTCTCCTGCTCCAAGTTCATCGAGAAGTACGGCCTCACCAATGAGCTCGATCAGCTCCCTGACTTCACCTTCCTGATCGAAGGCGGCGAGCAGCTTATCCTTGTCGACACCGGTATGTCCTGGGACGAGCATGCTGACAAGTATCATCATGGCCCCTCCACCCAGCGCCCCGGCATCGATGACATCGAGTCTCGCCTGGCACAGTGCGGCTACAAGCCCGAAGATGTTGACATCGTTCTCTTCACCCATATGCACTGGGACCATGTCTTCTACATTGAGAAGTTCGTTAACGCTCGCTTCATCGTAAACGAGGTTGAATGGAACTATGCTCACAATCCCGTATCCCTCCACTTCAAGAGCTACTGCCGCCCCATCATCTGCAAGGATGGCGATGTAACCTATAAGGATCAGTTCATCGCTCCCTACGATATCGTAGACGAAGAAGCAGGCATCAACGTTCCCGCACGTTTCGAGACCGTTCGCGGCGAAGTTGAAATCGCTCCCGGTGTTATCGTATTCGAGACCTTCGGTCACTCTCCCGGATCCATGTCCGTTCAGGTCGAGACCGAGTCTGGCCCCTTCTTCTGCGTTGGCGACGCTGTGTTCGTAATGGGCAACATCGACGCTCCTCAGGAAATGGTCGACAAGCTCCACTACGATATCTGCCCTCCCGGCCGCTATGTTGATATGGTCGCCGCATGGGAAGGCATCCGTGAGTTCCTGCGCCGCTGCAACCGCCGCGGTGTTGACCCCTACAAGCACCTCCTGCTTGCTCACGACGTTATCCTCTCCGCTGCTTGCGAAGCTTACGAAGCAGACCACGACAACAAGCTCCCCGTTATTGGCCCCAAGGACAGCGACTTCGTATTCGAGAAGTACTCCAAGGCAATCATTGCTAAGGAATCCGCAAAGAAGGGCACCGATCCTGCAGCTGTTGAGCGCAAGTACTTCGGCGCAAAGGCTGATTCCAAGCCCTGGGCAGAGCGTGTAAAGGAAATCGGCGGCATCGAGCTGTAATTTCCGTATTTTCACGGCGAAAGCCAATTAATTAAACTTATAAGCCGCTGGCTGCACTAAAAAGGCGGCCGGCGGCATTTTGATTTTTATCAGGAGTGAATAAACATGAAGACTATCTGCATCATTGAAAGCTGCGATACTAAATATATCGAAGCCGGCTATATGAAAGAGCTCGTCCTCAAGGCAGGTCTGAATGCTCTTGTTATCAACACTGCTACCGGTCCGTGCGCATGCGCAAATCCGGACGATAACGGCAAGGTCGTTGATGTTACCCGCGAAGAAATTGCACTGGCATACGGCACTCCCTGGGAAGAAATGGAACCCAAGACCAAGGGCGAGAAGATCGAGTATATGCGCGCAGCTGTTACCGATTACCTTGATAAGCTCTATAAAGCAGGCAAGATCGATGGTATCGTATCCGTCGGCGGCCTTCAGAACACCACAATGGCAACTTCTGCCATGTCCGTGCTCCCCATTGGCTTCCCCAAAGTAATGGCAACCACCGTTGCCAGCGGCACCAAGCAGTTCCAGCTGGTCGTTGGTGAAACGGATATCGTTGCAATGCCCACCATTTGCGACTGCACCGGCCTGAACCTGATCACCCGCCGCCTGATTGCAAACGCAGTCAGCTGCTGCATCGGTATGGTTCAGAATGCAGGTGAACCCATTGCCAAGGGCGACAAGCCAGTTATCGGCCTTACCCTTATGGGCGTTACCAACACCGGCTGCATGGCAGCAGTTGAAAAGCTGGAAGCTGCAGGTTATGAAGTTCTTGGTTTCCACGCAACCGGCGTAGGCGGCGGCGTTATGGAAAAGATGGCTGCAGAAGGCCTGATCGATGGCCTGTGCGACCTGACCCAGCACGAGATCAATGCAGAATACTTCCTGGGCAAGACCGGCAACGGCGGCTTCTCCTATGGCCCCGGCGCAGCAGTTCGCCTCCTGAAGGCTGCGGCAGTTCGCGTTCCTATGATCGTCTCCCTGGGCGGCATTGACTTTGTTGACTATGCAGTTAAGGATGCAGATGCAGCTCTGCCCGGCTGGAAAGAACGCCCCCTGTACTACCACAATGCTACCACCGTTCATATCAAGGTCACTCCCGAAGAGGCAAAGGACCTGGGCATGATCGTTGCAGAGCGCCTGAACAAGGCAGACTACCCCATCAAGCTCCTCATCCCCACCGATGGTATGCGTCACAACACCACCAAGGGCGAGGCACTCTATGATGCAGAGGCTGATAAGGCTCTCATCGATACCGTTAAGGCAAATGTTGGCCCCCACATCGAGATCGTTGAAGTGGAAGGCAACCTGGATACCAAGGCATGGGGCGAAAAGGCAGCTGACATCATGATCGGTGTTATGGAAGCTGCAGGCATTCCCGGCAAAAAATAAATCGGATTAAAGGAGAAATAAAATGAGCTACTATACCGAAGAAACCCTGAAAATGGCACGTGAACTGGCAGCTGCCTGCCATGAGGCATTTGGCATGATCCAGACCGGCACCGGCGGAAACGTAAGTGCACGTATTCCCGGCGAGGAACTGATGCTTGTTAAGGCAAGCGGCGGCTCTCTGGGCAGCGCTACCGAGCAGAGCTTCCTGGTCTGCGACTTTGAAGGCAACCTGGTGGAAGGCACCGGCAAGCCCACCCGTGAGGCATTCCTCCACGGCTACATCTACAAAGTTCGCCCCGATGTGAACGCTGTTGTTCATGTCCATTCTCCCTACGCAGTTGCATGGTCTTCCACCAAGGAAGCTCTGCCCTGCTGCACTTACCACTCCGTGCTCAAGATGGGCAATGAGCTGCCCACCCTTGATGTTCATGCTGCAATGGTACGCGAGCAGGATCTGCCCATGGTAAAGGAAATGCTGGATAAGTACCCCACCCTCGAGGGCTTCCTCCTTGCAAACCACGGCGCAGTTGCAATGGGCAAAAAGCCCATGGCCGCTGAGTACTGCGCAGAACTGATCGAAGAAACTGCTCAGATCGCAGTTCTTAAGAAGCAGCTCGGCACACTTGCACCGTTAGAATTTTAATTGTATAATATTATATAGTATGCGACATAGCATATTATATAATATTCTGACTTGATGGCGGGCGAAACCTATGTCTACTCCGAACAGCATAATAAAAAAAGATAAAACAGCAGACCAGATCCTTGATAAGATCATGGATATGCTCATTGACGGAACCCTTAAAATGGGGGACCGTCTGAATTCCGAACAGCTGGCAAAAAACCTTGAGATCAGCCGCAGCCCGGTTCGCGAGGCGTTAACCGTGCTTGTGCAGAGGGGTCTTGCAACCTATGTTCCCAACTGCGGCATGCGCCTTGCAGAGCTGAGCGACGACGAGGTGATCGAGATCTATCGCTTCCGGCAGATCATCGAGGCACAGGCAGCGTATTATGCTGCTCTTGCTGCAACAGAGGAAGACATAGCAAACATCGAGCGCGGCTTCCAGGAGCACGCTGCGCTGCTGGCAACTGAAACCGTAAGCCCCAAAGAAGTTCACAAGGCAAACCGCCGGTTTCATATGGCAATCTTTACGGCTTCCCGCAAGGATTTCTTCCTTGACAGCATTGAGCGTGCGTGGGATAATCTGACGCTGGTAAAGATGCTTTACGGCAGCTCTTTCCTTGCATCCGCGGAGAACCGTAGAATGCTGGTGAATGAGCATCGCCTCTTGGTTGACTATATTAAGGCGCATAATGCCCACGCAGTAAAAAACCTTGTCGGAATTATGATAGAAGATAAGATCCGCATCTATAAAGAACAGAACGGTTATACCGGCAGTGAAAAACTGTAATAAAAAAAGGAGATATTAAAATGAAAATAGCACTTGGCTGCGACCCGAACGCAATTGCACTTATGAACGAAATGGCCGACTACATCACCAAGGATCTTGGCCACGAAATCGAAATCTTCCCCTCCGATGACCCCATCTATGCACATGTTGCTACCAGCGTTGGTGAAGCAGTTGCTGCAAAGAAGTTCGACAGAGGCATCCTCTTCTGCGGCACCGGCATTGGTGTTATGCTTGCTGCAAACAAGGTAAAGGGCGTTCTGGCTGCAGTCGTCGGCAATGTCTACTCTGCAAAGCGCGCATGCCTTTCCAACAACTGCAACATCATCACCATCGGCAGCCAGGTCACCGGCAATATGCTGGCTAAGGAAATGATCGCTGCCTACCTGGGCTCCACCTTCGTTTACAACGAGCGTTCCGGCAAGAAGGTCGACGCTATCCTTGAGTACGAAGCACAGCACTGATCAATCATAACTGCTACTGCCCTCCCTCTAAGGGAGGGCAGTAAACAAATAAGGAGAAAAACTATGAAAAAGCTCTATTTCGGCACCAATCTTAAGATGTATAAAAACATCGCCGATACCGTTGCCTACCTGCAGAAACTTGTTGAAAACACAAAGGACATCAGCCGCGAGGATATTGAGCTGTTTGTGATTCCTTCCTACACCTCCCTTCAGAGTGCAACCGAGAAGGTTGACAGAAACTATGTTAAGCTGGGCGCCCAGAATATGTGCTGGGAAGAGCAGGGCCAGTTTACCGGCGAGATCAGCCCCCTGATGCTTGGCGAGCTTGGTCTTGACCTGGTTATGATCGGCCACTCCGAACGCCGCCATGTATTCGGCGAAACCGATTTTGAAGAGAACAAGAAAGTGATCTGCGCACTGGAGCATGGCTTCACCGCTCTGCTTTGCGTGGGCGAAACCGAAGAAGAGAAGGAATTTGGCCTGAGTGATGAAGTGCTCCGTACTCAGCTCAAGGTTGGCTTCCATAATGTTACCCCCGAAATGGCAAAAAAGGCATGGGTAGCCTATGAGCCGGTGTGGGCAATTGGTGTGAACGGCAAGCCTGCAAGCGTTGAGTATGCAGAGGAGAAGCACCAGGTAATTAAGAAGTGCCTGGTTGAGCTGTTTGGTGAAGAAGTTGGTCTTTCCATTCCCGTGCTTTATGGCGGCAGCGTAAATCCCGGCAATGCTAATCAGCTGATCGTACAGCCTTCTGTTGACGGCCTGTTTACCGGCCGCAGCGCATGGCAGGCAGATGCTTTCAACACTCTCATCCGCGATGCAATGGCAAGTGCAGCCGCTGCAGGAAAAAAATAAAAAACAGATAACGGAGATCAGGAGCAATATGAATACTGAAGAAAAAAAGGCTTTGCTGTTAAAGGCAGTTGATGTACGTGAGGATATCGTAACCGCTACCCATGGCGGAAAGTCCGGCCACCCCGGCGGATCTC
>JAKSSN010000027.1 GCA_024403095.1 Oscillospiraceae bacterium | reverse complement strand
TATGCTTTTTTTATTTCGTCATCGCTGGCGTCCGGTGAAACGCCAAGCACTTTATACGGATCCTGATACATTGCCATCGGCCGGATCACTCCCGTTACCAAACTTTTTATCAAACTGCTGCCACAGGCCAACGCACAGAATGTTCTTCATCAGTTCTGAATCGTTCACCAGGGGCAAAAAATCAAATGCGCAAATGCTTTCGCTGAGGTATATTTTAATGATCTCTTCCAGGCGCTCCCGGATCCATGCCTCCTTCGGCAGGATCTTAAGCGGATTATAACGCCCTTTTTTCAGGTCCTCTTCCAGGTCAACCGCCGCATCCAACAGATAAATCGTGCGGCCGATTCCATCGCCCAGGCGGCGCAGCGCAGGAGCCCATCGGTCTTCCTGCAGGGCAAATACTTCCGCCAGCATTGCACCGCTGAAAGCAGCGGCTGCATCCGGGTCGCTCTCGCCGCTCTGTTCCAGCTGCAGCAGTTTCTGTATGCCGTTCTCGATTCCGGCGCACTGCCTTGGCCAGCGCTGTTCCACCGCCCGGTAGGCGCTTTTCAGGGCTGCATATACAGCAAGCGACATTGGATTATGGTCATCCCGCCAGCCATCCAGGCTCTTGTGGTAGCTCAGCGCTACGGTCATATCAGCGGCATAATCTGTTACACGGCTGTGCTGCCACGGCCGGGGATCGCGGCAGTGGATGAAACAGGCACGATCGCCGCCGGTCTCCTCCGGCTCATAGAGCGAGGAAAGCAGCAGGATCAGAAACGTCATATCGTAGGTCAGCAGAAAGCCGGCCAGCTCGCCATAGCTTTTGCGCAGGCTGCGGCACAGGCCGCAATAGCAGGCACGGTAGCGCAGCTCCTGTTCCTGCGTGAGCAAGGCGGAATTTGCGGTTAAAAAGCCAAACATTCTCAGCTTCTGCCAACAAAAGAGTGCCCGCATTTTTTGCACACAATGCGGATCTTATTGTGCCCTCTGGGCACGCGCAGGGTGCAATGGCAAGCGGGGCAGCTGAAGAACTTATAGTCTTTCCGCTGCACCCAACGCTCGCGAAGGCCGCGCATTTTTGCAGATACGCGGTAGCGCAGCTGCATAAAGCGTCCGTTCTCTTCCCGGCGCCGGTATACATTCTTTGAAAGCATGCGGAAATACGTAACCGCCAGGCCTGCCAGAGCAAGGCCCGTAAGGATTGAGCCGAATGCCCCTCCGAACAGCCTGCCCAGAATTAGCAAAGCCAAAGTGACAAGGATTAAAAATGAATTCAGCTGGTCATTGCCGTTGCGGCCGACCATAAATTGTGCCAAACGCTGTCTCATTGCGTGTTCTCTCCTGAGAAAATAATAATTTATATATTAATTTTATCAGATGATGAAACGAAAAAATCACGGATTTGTGAACAATTCGCTTATTTTTTCCTCTCTTCCACCGACAGCCGCACAATTTCCTCGCACAGTTCGCCGTAGCTCATGCCTGCAACTTTTGCAGCACGGGGAATCAGGCTGGCAGGAGTCATTCCCGGCAGTGTATTCACTTCCAGGCACCAGGCCAGGCCATCTGCGTCCAGGATAAAATCAGTGCGGGAATAAACTGCAAGGCCAAGCGCCTTATGCAGGCGCAGAGCAGCTTCTCCCACCTGTTTTTTTGCTTCTTCGCTGATGCGGGCCGGGCAGATCTCGCGGGCGCCTTCATCACCGCTCTGGTATTTTGCTACATAGTCGAAAGTTGCGCCTTCCGGCGGCACGATCTCGATGGGCTCCAGATAACGGCTGTCCAGCACAGGCACAGTAAGTTCAATGCCGCTGATCTTCTTTTCCACCACAACACGTTTGCCGTAATGAAGCAGATTCTTCAGCGCACGCTCCAGTTCCTCGCGGGTATCCGGCAGCTCAACGCCAAGCGAGGAACCGCCATCCACTGCCTTTACGGCGCAGGGTACCGGCAGCGAAGCTGCCAGCGCCGGGATCATATCCTGCGTATAGGTAAGCTCCTGCCATTCGGGCGTACGCACTCCGCAGTCCTCCATCATGCGCTTTGTCATTGCCTTGTCCATCGCCATTGCGCTGGAAAGCATGTTGGAACCGGTATAGGGGATTCCCAGCAGGTCAAGCGTGCCCTGGATCTTTCCATCCTCGCCGTCGATGCCGTGCAGGCCAAGAAATACGCAATCCGCCTTCTGGCAGATCTCCAGAACACGGTCGCCCAGGTGGCTGGGAGACTGCAGCTTGCGCGATGCCCAAAGCGCTTTCAGATCCGGCTCTGTTTTTTCGATCTTCACATTGCCGCACAGGCCGTCGGGCTCCAGGAACGCATCATCTGTTGTGCCGGCATAGTTTTCCAGCCCCAGGAACATATCCACAAACACAGCCTGGTGTCCCCGCTCGCGCAGCGCGCGGCAAACTGAGGTGCTGGTAACCAGAGAAACATGGCGCTCCGGACTGATGCCCCCGCCAAGAACAACGATCTTCATGCTGCATATTCCGCGCGGATGCTCTGCCGCGCCCTTTCTTCCTAATAATTGGTTTATTATACTATATACCAGTGTCTGCCCGCAAGCGGAATCTTACAACATGGCTATTGCCATCCGATTTTGATTGAAGTATAATAAAGTGTCCGGTTGTGTTCAGCCGGGCGCATTTTTGAGAAAAATAAGGAGTAGAGACATGAAAAAGTTCTCTGTCAAAACCATTGTCGCAATCGGCATCGGCGCAGCTCTGTTCTTTGTTCTGGGCCGCTTTGTTGCCATTCCCAGCCCTGTTCCCAACACTAACATCTCCATCCAGTATGGTCTGCTTGCCTTCATGACAGTTCTGTTTGGGCCCATCGCCGGCATGCTCATCGGCTTCATTGGCCACGCTCTGATCGACTTCAGCTTTGGCTGGGGTGTTTGGTGGAGCTGGGTCATCACCTCCGGCGTATTCGGCATTCTGTTCGGCATTGCCACCAAAAAGCTTCGTCTGGCCGATGGCAGCTTTGGCAAGAAGGACATCCTCACCTTCATCATTGCCGGTGTGATCTGCCATGTGATCTGCTGGGGCGCTGTTGCTCCTGTGCTCGACATCGTCATTTATGCCGAGCCCATTGAAAAGCTGTTTGCTCAGGGTCTGGTCTCCGCTATCGCCAACAGTGTTACCACCGCTATCGTTGGCACTCTGCTTTGTGTGGCATATGCAGCTGCAAAGCCCAAAGCAGGCAGCCTGAAGGAAGAAGAATAATTTTTCCCATCCCATTCCGCATCTCCCGGCAGGACCCTGCGTCCTGCCGTTTTTTATATCTGATCCGGAGGTCCAGCTTATGAGTGATCCCATCCTGTGTTTTAAAAACTTTGGTTTTCAATATAATGCGCAGTCTTCTCCCACGCTGTATGATATCAACCTCACCATTCACAAAGGGGAAAAAGTGCTGATTACTGGCCCTTCCGGCTGCGGAAAGTCCACCCTTGCCCACTGCATCAATGGCCTTGTTCCTTTTTCCTACAAAGGAAAAATGGAAGGCAGCCTTACGCTTGGCGGAAAGGAGACGAAGGATCTTTCGATCTTCGATATTTCTCACCGCGTGGGCACGGTGCTGCAGGATTCCGATGGGCAGTTCATTGGCCTTACCGTAGCAGAGGACATTGCCTTTTCGCTGGAAAACGACTGCGTATCCGGTCCCGAGCTTTATGAACGGGTAAATGCCGCTGCCGGCAAAGTTGGCATCAGCGAAGAACTGATGCGCCACGCCCCCGGCGAACTTTCCGGCGGCCAGAAGCAGCGCGTTTCTCTGGCCGGCGTGATGGTAGATGATGTGGATATCTTTCTTTTCGATGAACCGCTGGCAAATCTGGACCCGGCTACCGGCAAACAGGCCATTGAACTCATCGACGAGATTCAGCGCCAGACCGGCGCCGCAGTCGTGATCATCGAGCACCGGGTGGAGGATGTGCTGCACCGCCATGTGGACCGTGTAGTGCTGATGCAGCAGGGCCGTATCGTAAGCGATTCTACGCCCGACGAACTGCTCTCCGGTCCATTGCTTTCAGAATGCGGTGTGCGTGAGCCTTTGTACATCACCGCTCTTAAGTATGCCGGCGTTCAAATCACCCCCGCAATGCATCCCGCTCACATCGATACTCTAAGCCTTTCGCAGGCAGATAAAGAAAAAGTACGCAGCTGGTTCCATTCCACCCCTGCCGCTGCCGCAAAGCCGCAGCGGCCCGTGCTGCTGCAGGCAGAAAATGTTTCCTTTTCCTATGCCAACGGGCATCACGCGCTGAAAGATATTACTGCCAGCGTGCTGAAGGGCGAGCTGATCGCCATTGTTGGCACAAACGGTGCCGGAAAATCCACGTTTTCAAAAGTGGTGTGCGGCTTCGAGACCCACCAGAGCGGCAGCATCCGTTTTGCAGGCGAAGATCTTGCGCAGTATTCCATCAAAGAACATGCCGACCGCATTGGCTATGTGATGCAGAACCCCAACCAGATGATCTCCAAGGTTCTGATTTTCGACGAGGTTGCCCTTGGTCTGCGTACCCGAGGCGTGCCCGAAGAGAAGATCACCGAAACCGTAAACAACACGCTGAAGATCTGCGGCTTATGGCCATTCCGCAAGTGGCCGGTTTCCGCCCTGAGCTATGGCCAGAAAAAGCGTGTGACCATTGCTTCCATCCTTGCCCTGGAGCCGGAAATGATCATTCTGGACGAGCCGACTGCCGGTCAGGACTACCGCCACTATTCTGAGATCATGGAATTCCTGCTGGACCTGAACCGCCGCGGCATTACCATTGTAATGATCACCCACGATATGCACCTGATGCTGGAATATGCCGAGCGTGCCGTGGTGTTTTCGGGCGGCCGCGTGATTGCGGATGCTCCCTGTGCAGATATTCTTACCAATGCAGAGATCGTATCCCGTGCCAGCCTGAAAGAAACATCCCTCTATACCCTCGCTCTTCTCAGCGGTTTAGAGAGCGGACGGGAATTTGTTCAGCGATTTATTGACTATGAACGGGAGGTATATAACCGATGATCAATATCTTCAATTATATCGACCGTCCCTCCCCCATCCATCGTCTTACCGGCGCCACCAAGCTGATCTGTGTGCTGCTTTGGAGCTTTGCTGCCATGCTCACCTACGACACCCGCTTTCTTGCCGTGATGCCCGTGCTGAGCGTGCTGCTGTTTGGGGTTTCCAAGATCAAGCTGAAGGACGTTTCCTTTATGCTTGGCTTTACCGCCGCATTTATGGTTCTTAACAACGTGATGGTTTTTGTGTTCAGCCCGCAGCATGGCATGGATATTTATGGCACCCAGCATATTCTGTTTGGCTCCGGGCGCTATGCTCTCACGAGTGAGCAGCTGTTTTACCACCTGAATCTGCTGCTGAAATACCTTTCCATGATTCCAATTGTGCTGCTTTTCATCTGCACCACTAATCCAAGCGAGTTTGCCGCTTCTCTGAACCGCATTGGCGTAAAATATTCCATTGCCTATTCTGTTGCCCTTGCCCTGCGCTATATCCCGGATATTCAGCGCGAATACCACGATATTTCCCAGGCACAGCAGGCGCGCGGCATTGAGATGAGCAAAAAAGAAAGCCTTTCCAAGCGCTTGAAAAGTGCCAGCGCGATCCTGATTCCTTTGATCCTCTCCAGCATGGACCGCATTGAAACGATCTCCAATGCCATGGAGCTGCGCGGCTTTGGAAAAAACAAAAAACGCACCTGGTACATGGGGCGGCGTTTTTCCCGGGCAGATATCCTATGCATGGTGTTCTGTGCGCTGCTGCTGGGTATTTCGCTTTTGCTGAACTACCTCAACGGAAGCCGTTTCTTCAATCCTTTTATCTGAACTGATCTGCTCCCTGCCTGTTTGGGCAGGGAGTTTTTCTGTCGCCTTTCCGTTCCTTTTCATCGCCTGCGCGGGATTAGCCCGGGAAGCAGAATCTCAGCCCACTGTAAACGGGTTCATTCTGCTCATCTGTGAATACTATGTAAACACTAGATACACAGATTGACAAATTTTGACCAATAGGGTATATTAGCACTCGTAAGAAAAGAGTGCTAATATACCCTATTAAGGAGTTTATCCATGACTGTAATCCCCGTATACAACAACCTGATCCTGCCCAACGCAGTTGTGTTTCTGAACCGAAGCGAGATCGGTCCCCGTTCGGCCGAAGACCTTGAGATCGGCAAGCGGGTCATTCTGCTGAGCCTGCGCAAGCCGGAAAGTTTTGAAAGCCTTAGAGAATCCAGCTTTTACCCTGTGGGTGTTTCCGGGGTCGTTTGCGAGAGCCACGTGGAAGGCATGCTTGCCGTGCGCACTTCCGGCCGTGTGGATGTTGAAAGCGTCCATGTTATGCCGGACCTTTCCATTCAGCTCACCGCCGTTCCCCGTTCTGATATTGACGATCTGAGCGCCGAAGACATGCACACCCGCCTTCGTCAGCTGAAGACCCGTGTGATCCGCTTTGGCAAAAATATAAAGGGCGGCGAAATGATCAACGGCTTTATCTCCCGCTGGGCAAGCTTTGAAGAGGCAGGCTCTGCATTTTCCATGTGGCTGGGGCTGAGTGCGGAAGACCGTTACGCCATTCTTGCGCAGGACAGCACTGCTGCCCGTGCAGGCATGATTGAAGCCGCAATGTACGAGATGCTGGAGATTGCCGAAGTAAGCATTCAGGCAAAGAATGTTACCGAGGAAGAGAGCCAGAACAACTACCGTGAAAATGCGATCCGCCGGCAGATCGAATATCTGCAGAGCCAGCTGGATGAAATGCACCCGGAAGAGATCTCTGACACGCGCCTGTTTGAAAAAAAGATTGCCGAATCCGGCATGAACGATACTGCCCGCCGCGAAGCCGAAAAGGTTCTCACCCGCATGCAGCAGGAAGGCAAGCACAACAACGAATACGGCATGCTGTACGACTACCTTGACTTTGTCACCGGTCTGAACTGGAAGGCTGCACCCATGAAGCGCATTGACCTTGCCAAAGCCGAGCAGGTTCTGGAAGAAGACCACTTTGGTCTGAAAAAGGTGAAAGACCGTATTCTGCAGCAGATTGCCGTAATGAACCTGAACAAAAAGCAGTCCGGATCCATTCTTCTGTTTGTTGGCGCTCCCGGCACCGGCAAAACCAGCATTGGTCAGAGCATTGCCCGCGCTCTCAAGCGCGAATATGTTCGCATCAGCCTGGGCGGCGTACGGGACGAAGCAGATATCCGCGGCCACCGCAGGACCTACCTTGGCGCAATGCCCGGGCGAATCATGGATGGCATTCATAAATGCGGCGCCGGCAACCCCGTGGTCGTGCTGGACGAAGTGGATAAACTCTGCACCAGCTATAACGGCGATCCTGCCAGCGCTCTTCTGGAGGTTCTGGACCCTGAGCAGAACTTCAGCTTTACCGACCACTATATGAACTGCCCTTACGACCTTTCCAATGTGTTCTTCATCTGCACCCCCAACACCACCGCAACCATCCCCGAACCGCTGCTGAACCGCATGGAGGTCATTAACTTCCCCGGCTACACAGCCACTGACAAATACCAGATTGCCGTTAAGCACCTGCTGCCCAAAGCCATGAAGTCCACCGGCATCCGCAAAAAGGACCTGCAGATCAGTGACGAGGCGATCCGCACCATCATCTCTGACTACACCATGGAATCCGGTGTACGCGGGCTGAAGAAACGCCTGGATACCCTGTGCAGAATTGCTGCTGTAAACCTGGTAAAAGGCAAGGGGAAGGCCATTTCCGTAACCGAAGAGAATCTGAAAGAATATCTGGATGCAAAGCCCATTCGGCACGGCCACATTATTCCCGATACCAAAGCCGGCATCATTACCGGCCTTGCCTGGACTGCCGCCGGCGGTGATATTCTGTTTATCGAAACTGCCCTGCTTCCCGGCAAGGGCCACATCCATCTCACAGGCCAGCTGGGCGACGTGATGAAAGAATCCGCCTCTATTGCCGTTACCCTTGTGAAGAACATGTATCCCGAAACCACCGCTCTGTTTGAAGACCACGACCTTCACATCCACTTCCCCGAAGGTGCGATCAAAAAGGATGGTCCCTCCGCAGGTATCACCCTGGTCACCGCGCTCAGCTCTCTTGTGCTGAATAAGCCCGTTGATCCAGCCATTGCCATGACAGGCGAAGTTTCGCTGCGCGGAAAGGTAATGCCCATTGGCGGCCTGCCGGAAAAGCTGATGGCCGCTCAGCGCGCCGGAGTGAAAACTGTGCTGATTCCGGAGGACAACGTTACGGATCTGGACGACGTGGCGGATGAGATCAAGGAAAAGCTAAACATCGTTCCTGTGAAGGAGATCAGCGATGTGCTGAAAGCAACCGGGCTGATCAAAAAGCCCGCCCGCAAAAAGAAAGCCGAATAAATCATTACATGTCTCTGCCGTCTTGCCACGGCAGAGACTTTTTTTCGGCTTAAGCTTTGTGCTGAAACAACAAAATAACTTGAAGACAGCGTCCTCCTGTTGTATAATTGTTCTATTGAAAACAACGTTATTCTTTTAGGGAGGATACAGATATGGTTATTACGATCGGACGTGAATTTGGTTCCGGCGGCCGCGAGCTTGGGCGCCGCCTGGCTGAAAACCTTGGTATCGACTACTACGATAAGGAGATCCTTACCGAAATCGCCAAGAGCACCGAGCTCAGCGAGCAGTACGTCAAGCAGGCCGTTGAAGGAAAAATGACCTACATGTACCCCATCACCATTGGTCACAGCCTCACATTCGCACCGGATTATCAGATCAAGCAGGTTCAGGATATCTATCGCGCTCAAACCGAGATCATTCGCGATTATGCCGCCAAGAGCGACTGCGTGATCATTGGCCGCTGCGCTGACTACATTCTGCGCGATCTCAAGCCCATTCGCATCTTTGTTTATGCCGATATGGAAGCCCGCATCAAGCGCTGCATGGACCGCCGCGAAGAGGGCGACACCACCACTGCAGCCGAGATGAAAAAGCACATCCAGCGCATCGATAAGGACCGTGCCCGCTACTACAGCGATTTTACCGGCCAGGACTGGGGCGACAAGCTGTTTTACGATATGTGCATCAACACCAGCGACATCGACCTTAAGGCCCTTGCCCGATACCTGGCAAATATGTTCCAGTATGGCATCCGCACTCCGGAAGAATAATCGAAAAACAATCGGCAAGAGGGTTCCCCGTCGGAACCCTCTTGCCTTTTATTATTCTCTGAATACTAAAAATCCCCGTGACCGAAGTCACGGGGATTTAAATGTTTACTGCTTAGCGATTTGCGCCAGTGCTCTTAAGGATAACGTCGTGGCTGCCGCCCTCAACGATACTTACAGAAGAAACCAGCGTCAGCTTGGCATCGCGCTTGAAGTCCTCCAGGTTGGTAACACCGCAGTTGCACATGGTGGACTTGATCTTATAAATGCTCTTTTCCACGTTGTCGTGAAGAGGACCGGCGTAAGTAACATAGCTGTCAACGCCTTCCTCAAAGGAGAGCTTGCTCTGGCCGCCCAGGTCGTAGCGCTGCCAGTTGCGTGCACGGTTGGAGCCCTCGCCCCAATATTCCTTCACCATCTGGCCGTTTACCATAAGCTTCTGAGTGGGGCTTTCGTCAAAGCGGGCGAAGTAACGGCCCATCATCAGGAAGTCAGCACCCATAGCAAGAGCCAGAGTCATATGATAGTCGTGAACCAGACCGCCGTCGGAGCAGACAGGAATGTAAACACCGGTGCGCTTATAGTATTCGTCACGAGCCTCAACCACCTCAATCAGAGCGGTTGCCTGGCCGCGGCCAATACCCTTGGTCTCACGAGTGATGCAGATGCTGCCGCCGCCGATGCCAACTTTAACAAAGTCTGCACCTGCCTCTGCCAGGAACAGGAAGCCATCACGGTCAACCACGTTGCCTGCGCCAACCTTTACGCTGTCGCCATAGCGCTCGCGAATCCACTCGATGGTCTTTTTCTGCCAGCAGGAGAAACCTTCGCTGGAGTCGATGCACAGCACATCTGCGCCAGCTTCTACCAGGGCAGGAACACGCTGAGCATAGTCACGGCTGTTGATACCTGCACCAACAACGTAACGCTTCTGCTCGTCCAGCACTTCGTTGGGGTTGTTCTTGTGGTCTGCATAGTCCTTGCGGAATACGAAGTACTTCAGGCAGCCGTTTGCATCAACAATGGGAAGAGAATTCAGCTTATGGTCCCAGATGATGTCGTTTGCTTCTTTCAGGCTGGTGCCCTCGGGAGCAGTGACAAGCTTTTCCAGCGGAGTCATAAAGGTGCTTACTGCTTCGTCGCCGGTCATGCGGCTCATGCGGTAGTCGCGGCTGGAGACAATGCCCACCAGCTTGCCATTGGCAGTGCCGTCTTCGGTAACTGCAACGGTGGAGAAGCCGTTCTTTTCCTTAAGAGCAACAATGTCCTTCAGGGTTGCGTCGGGCTTAACATTGCTGGCGCTGGTAACAAAACCGGCCTTGTAATTCTTAACGCGGGCAACCATAGCTGCTTCGTTTTCAATGGTCTGTGCGCCGTAGATAAAAGAGATACCGCCCTCTTTTGCCAGGGCAATTGCCATGGTGTCGTTAGAAACGGACTGCATGATAGCGGAAACGAAAGGAATATTCAGAGTGATGGCCGGGGTCTCGCCCTTTTTGAACTTAACAAGAGGAGTGCTCAGAGAAACATTTGCAGGGATGCAATCTTCGCTGGTGTAGCCAGGGATGAGCAGATATTCGCTGAAAGTACGGGAAGGCTCGTTGTAATAAAAGGCCATAACAGATTAATCTCCTTTAATAAGTTTTTAAGCTATTTTCGCATAAACATTTTATACTGTCAACCGACAAAAACGGCATTTTTTACAAGAAAAAGCGGTTGTTTTTGTGCACATTCCCATAGTTTCAGCAACTGTAGGATATGCATTTGCACCTGTCCGTTACTTGCGGACAGGTGCGATTTTTCAGAATGCCCAATTGCCTGCGCGGAACACAGGAAGGATCTCTCCGGAGGCTGTTTTTGCATCAATATTCAGGTCGGCACAGCCGATCATAAAATCAACATGGATCATGGAGTCGTTCACGCCCAGTGCGCGGCACTCGTCCAGGGTCTTTTCCTCAAAGTTTTTAATGGTGTCGGCAAAGCCAAAACCAAGAGCCAGGTGGCAGGCTGCATTTTCGTCAAACAGTGTGTTATAGAACAGCAGGCCGGAATTGCTGATGGGGGAATCATAAGGCACCAGAGCGACCTCGCCCAGGTAGGAGCTGCCTTCATCCATAGTGAGCATCTTGGTCAGCAGTTCCTCGTTTGCCTCGGCATGCCACTCCACTGCTTTACCATTTTCAAAGCGGATGCTGAAGTTTTCAATCAGCTGCCCCTGATAGGAAAGCGGTTTAGTAGCGTATACAACACCCTCAGCCTTGCCCTTCATGGGGCTGATAAAGCATTCCTCCGAGGGAATATTGGGGTTAAAGTAAATGCCCTGCAGGCTGTTGTCTCCGCCGCCCTTAAATTCAGCTTCCGGAATCATGCCAACGGTAAAATCGGTGCCGTTGGAGGCGGTGTAGTGCAGCTCGGTGATGTTCATTGCGTTCAGAGTGCTGCAGCGGCTGAAGAGGTCAGCATTGTGCTGATCCCAGGCAGCAATGGGGTCCTCGGTAACGCGGCTGGTGTACAGAATTGCTTCCCAGAGTTTTTCAATTGCCTGTGCCTTGGAAAGCTCAGGGAAAAGCTTTTTCGCCCAGGCTGCTCCGGGCACTGCGGCAATGCACCACTGGTATTTATTCTCGATCTGGTCGCGATAGCTCTTGATAATGGGGTAACGGTGCTGTGTGGCCGTGGCAACCTTTTTCTGGTTGATGCCCTTCAGGCCATCGGGATCATCGCTTTCCAGATAGATGCGGCAGGGAATGGTGTCAACATAGTGCTGCCAGCGGGCTTCCTCGTAATTGGGCAGCTCGTTCAGTGTCTTCTGGCTGCAGTAGCGCACATTGATCTTCTGCAGAGGCTGGTAATCCCAGTCTACAACAACCTTTTTAGCGCCCAGCTTATAGCACTCCTCCACTACCATTTTTACAAATTCAGGCTGGTCAAGGCCGGCAACAATAAACACTTCCTGGCCTTTCTGCACATTTACGCCTTTGGCAGCGATCAGGTTTGCATACTTTCTTAAAACGGTCTTCTTCATTTTTGTTTTCTCCAATTCGTTTATTATGTTTATTATAATTTAAAGTGCCGGTGGGGTCCAGTCGCTGCCTCCGGAACTTCCGCCAGAGCTGCCTCCGCCATAATAATTGGAAGCCGGCTTTTTTGCGCTGACCTTTTCGATAGCAAGGTACATGCTCTGGCCGTCTGCCTCCACAACAAATCTTTCGTCCCCCGTTTGATCAACCACCTGCACTTCCTGCCCGCGTTTTAGAGGAATCTCAAGGTACAGGCTTCGATATTCCGGTGCCGCTGTTGTTTTTTCGGTGATATATCCTGTCCATACTTCATATGGGTCTTCCTCGGGCAAAGAAACTGCAAAACGCGGCAGAGTTCCTTCTTTCCCATTCACAAGCACCTGGCAAGTATTGTCATCGCAGCTAAGGATACCTGCTTCCTCGCCCTGTGTAAAGATTTTCAGATACACTTCGGTTCCGTCCGCGAACACCGTTCCAGTCCCGGGAATCTTCAGTTCCCGTTCGGGGATGCTTTGCTCGCTCAGTTTCAGATGAAGTGCTGGAGTTCCCAGGCTAATATCTCCGCCATCAGCCATTCCGCCGCCAGAGCTGCCGCTTCCGCCGCCTCCACCGCCAGAATAAACTTTGGCTGAGCCAAGATCATCCATTGACGCAAACCCCTGTACATCATCTTTTGCTACCAAAGCCAGTTTCCCTAAGCTATCGAGGAGCGTAAGCTTTTGGTTTCCCTTCAAGGAGATATTTTCCTCATCGCTGATATGAGGCCCGGATCGTAATGCAACGGGTCGCTGTGTGTAGGTGGTTGTTTCTTCTGGCTGGGCTTCCGTTTCCAAACGGACAAGATCTTTTGCCACAATCACTTCAGTTCCTTCCAGCTGCGCCGTAAACCAGGAGCCATCGATTCCGGTAATTTTCAGAGTATCTCCTCTGTTCAGCACACAGTAAAGCGCACCAATTTCATATTTCACCATGCCAATCATTTTCGGTGAGGGTGGTTCCGGAGTAACTTCTGCCGGTTCCGGAGTAACGGTCTCAACCGGACTTTCCTCTTCCACTTGCGGGGTTTCTTCCGGTTCCTGAGCAGGCACTTCCTGCTCTCCGCAGCCAGCTGTTATCAGCATTGCCATGGCAATAACGAACGCAAATACTTTGTTTTTTCTTCTCATTCTTTCATCCCTTATATTCGGAATCGAATTCTGAACCAAAAGCCGAGTGAATCAGATTCCACACAAACTTGTATTCCGCTGTGCCCGGTTTATAAACATTTCTGTTCTGCCAGGCAACATAGCCTATGCTCCTCTGTACTGCCCCACCATATACTGTAACCAGATTGCCGTCAGCATCTTTCAGGATCGCATATGGCCGCAGCACCAGTTCCTGAGCGCACTGCTCTGCAGAAAAACCAACCAGCACGTTGGTAAACTGCGTCAGTGAACTGGTAGTTCCAAAAACTGGATCCGCGCTGCCAGCTATAAATGCTGCTGCAGATCTTGCACAGGAACTCTGCAGTGTAAGCTGCTCTGCACCAAGCTGCTCAGCAAACGCAACCACAGTCCCCGTCTCCTTCAGCGTATATCCGTCCACGCCGCTGCCTTTCAGCTGATTCTTCATTCCAGTGGGTATTCCCGTGATCATACGAATGCCGCGAGTGCCGGTAAGGCGGATCGAGTTCCCGCAGTAAGTCAGCAGATTATCCAGGCCTGCCAGATGTTCCGCGGAATACTTTTCCCCATCCCAAGTCAGGCGGTATAGCTTCATGCTGTTGGGGTAACAGGTGTGTGGATCTGTAGCACTGCCATTCCAACTATAAAGAATCGCCATTTTTTGGTCACTGTCCGCAATGCAGATGGTTCCATTTTCGTCTGCATGGTAATAGCGACCACCAACGTACAGTTCTTCCCCTGCCACTTCCGTTCCTATGCAAATTGGGTAGCCATTTGCGGGAATCTCTTCCTGCGCCTGAAGTATTAAATTGCATTCTTTGCAGTGAGAGCCTTCTGTCAAGCCAGGTTTTGTGGCTGTAGGTTCCACATATTCATCAATCACAGGAAAATGCGGTGGAATCTCTTTCTGTTCGGCCAGAGGCTTAAGGCAAACGGAGCAGCGTGTTGCATCTGTCATGCCAGGCTCGCTGCAGGTTTGTGCATAACCGGGTACTGCTATCTCCTCGATATGCCCCAATGCCAGAATGATTTCCTGCTCCTGCAGAATTGATTCGCAGCGGGAACACATTTTACCCACTGTTAATCCGGATTCCTCGCAGGAAGGTTCAACCTTTGAAATCTCAGCAGGGACATGAATCGCTGTCCAGGTAAGAGTGCCCCCAAAATTGCTGTTTACCCATGTACGCCAGCCGCTTTCTGTGCCTTTTTTATAACAGGTGTAAAACACTTCCGCTGTAATATCGCGAAAAGCGTCTTCGGCAATGTTTATCGGGCAGCCCTGAAACACGATTGCATCAATTCCATTGCAGCCGGCAAATGCCAGGCTGCCGATTGAACTGACCTCCGCCCCAATCGTCAGTGTTTTCCCCTGCTGATCCATCATGGTACTGTACCAGGGCTGCTGGCCTTCCGCCGGATATCCCGGCAGGTCACCAGAGCCAGATATTTCAATATTTCCATCGCCGGAAACAACATAGTTCACGCTTCCTGCGGTGCCTTTTGCAAGGCTTCCATCTGCGTAGCGCAGCACCTTCGATCCTTCGTAATTGATCCATGCAGGATACGTTTCAAGGTAATACACAGTATTATATGTCTGTATGCCCATAACCGCGGGCATATCACCAGCGAAAAACAGTTTGCAATTTGCGGGACTAATATTTTCCCCTACAGAAGATACAGTAGCAGGAATATCAATTTTTGTTATTACACCATTCTGAAATGCCGACTGTCCAATGGATTCAAGACCATTATTCAGCGTTACATTTGCCAGCGTAGTATTGCCGCCAAAACAGTTTTTCTCTATTGTTCGCATGGTTGAAGGCATAGTAACGCCAGAAATATTATTATAGCTGAAAGCCGCACTTCCAAGGCTTGTAACTCCTTCGGGCAATGTAAGTGCAGTAAGGCTGCAGCGGGTAAATGCATTCTGACCAATGGTAAGAACAGAGGATGGAATACTTACAGAGCTGACGGCATTTTTTGTATCAACAGCAGCAAAAAATGCATAATTGCCCACTTTGGTGATTCCATTTTCTATAATAACAGAATTTACTGTTCCATTTGCAAGCCAGTCTGTCCATGGCGCAGTTCCTTTGTCGTAGTCATTCATTGGTC
>JAKSSN010000026.1 GCA_024403095.1 Oscillospiraceae bacterium | reverse complement strand
AGCCCGGGAGGATGCCGCCAAAGAGCGTATCTTCTCCCTGCTGCCCCCGGACCAAAAAGCAGAGCTCACCGCCCTGTTTGACGAGTTTGAGGCGTATGAGACCCCGGAATCCAAGTTTGCCCATGCTATGGATAATCTGCAGCCTCTGCTGCTGAACCACTCCAACGATGGCGGCGACTGGAAGGAGCACGGAGTAAACCAGACCCAGGTCTATGGCCGCCAGGCCAAAACCGCCCTGGGCAGCCAGCTGCTCTTTGACCAGGTCATCGACCCGCTGATTCAGGAGCATGTACGCAAAGGGGATATTAAGGAATAAAAAAAGAACGGACCATAAGGTCCGTTCTTTTTTCAATTTTCAATCGCCTTTTCTTAATTCGTTCAGGTAGTCCTTAATAAAGCGGCCGAACACCTGCAGGTCCGAGGCATTCTCGTCATAGGTATAAGGAGCATCCTCCTCTTCCTTTTTGCCGCCGGGGATCAGCTTTGCAATGCCGCTCAAAAGGCGGATGGCGCCGCTGTTTTCATTTTCGTCCCATTCGTTTTTCTTACCAATGCGCATTTGCCACCGTCCTAACATCCTCGGCCTGGGCCATAAAGCCCTCGGCCTTTGAGCCTACCATACGTGCAAAATTGCTTACAACACGTGCTTCGCCGCCGCCCAGGATCATTTCGGCGCTCAAAGCCATCATACCGCGCTGCATGTGGTAGTCGCTGGTCACCACCATCACATGTGTGATCTCCGGGTGCTGGCGCAGAAGTGCGCCGGAATATACTGCATTTTCCGTGGTGGTCATCGCCTTGTTTTCAATCAGGATCTGCTCGGCATCGGTTCCATGGTCCATCAGCCACTTAGCCATCAGGTCCGCCTCGGTGTTTTCCGGCACCTTGGGGGCAGTGGGGCCGCCCGTCACCAGCACCCAGGCATGGGGATAGGCATCGATGCATTTCTGAGCCGTCTCCAGCCGTCCTGTCAGCTCACGCTCCATCTGGCCGCTGGCATTCAGCCGGTAGCCCAGCACCACAATGCACAGGCTGTCGTCGTCCGGCAGGTCATTCGGCACTGCGCGCCAGTTCATAACCAGCTCCCGGTTCACATACTGCCAGGTATCCAGCAGCTCCGTCCAGCGGGCGGCCTGCCTGGGGTTCAGGGGTTCCATCTCCTCCAGCAGAGCCTCGGCCTCTACGGTCTTTCTACCCTCCGCGCTGATGAAAGCATCCAGCAGAAATTTCTCCTGCTGCGATACATCCTCGGCTGGTTCCACTTCCTCCGGTTCGGCTTCCGGTTCTTCTGGTTCTTCTATGGGTTCCGGCTCCGGTGTGGGCTGAGCCTTTTCAATTGCTTCCAGTATCTCCTCCCTTGGGATCGACACCGTCACGTGCTTCTCTTCGCACGCCGTAAGCATCAGCAGCCCCGTCAGGGCCGCCAGCATAACCAGTACTACTTTTTTCAAGGGAATATAGCTTCCTTTCCACGTTCTGTTATGTTTTTTGTATTATATCACAGGCCTTTTCCAAGGGCAATGCATAGCTGAACGAAAACAGCAGAAACTGACCGGCTTCAAAAACTTAACACATTTCCCGGAATTTTTTCAGTTTTCAGTCGTTTTTCCCAGTTTCTATTTTTCGGTTGTATGCCTTTCAAAGCTGTGATATAATCCTGTTACATATATGAAACCGGAGGAAAAACCCATGGAAATTACCAAAGAAACCCTGATCGGCGATCTGCTGAATGAAAATCCCGGCTATGCCACCGTTCTTTCTGCCTGCGGCATGCACTGCGTATTCTGCCCCTCTGCAGCCGGCGAATCCCTTGAGATGGCCTGCGCTGTTCATGGCATGGACGTTGAGAAGGTCCTGGAAGGTCTCCAGAACTACGATAAAGAGAACGCCTGATTATAATACTGCTAAAGTAATATTATTATCCCATTATTTTCTGCACAGGAGAAACTCACATGGATATTTATCAGGAAGTTAATCTGCTGGAATGCCCCCTCTGCGGCGGCTCTCCGCTGCTGGAAGAGGAGCTTGGCCAGGGTTACTATGTGTTCTGCATGGACTGCGGCTGCCACTCCGCTGAAGTGGAATTCCGCAAAGAGGAAGAGCGTCTTTCCGCTGCCAAAATGGCTGCAGAGCTCTGGAACCGCGGCAAGGTATTCACCAGCGATCCCGGCGAATGATCGCCCCTTCTTTATCTGAATAAAAAACTGCACTCCCTTTGGAAAAACAAAGGAAGTGCAGTTTTTTTTATTTCCATCCGCCTCAGATGCGGTCCAGCATGCTCTGCAGATATTCCCGGCTGATCACTTCCGGCTCGGGGGAAGCAGGCTCGGCTGCCACTTCAAAGCTCTGCAGCACTGTCCAGATCACGGCTTTCATATACAGCAGCTGGTTGGAGATATGCTGTTTGCGGGCAGCGCGAATGTAATCCTCCACAGCCTTGTCGGCCACGGCGGTAAGGTCGCCGTAGCGGTCGCCGTTCTCATCGGCCTGCCACTTCACCTTGCCGTTCACCGCCTCTGCCACCCGGGACCAGGGAATGCGCGACCTGCGCACAAGGGTGGGGGAGCACTCGGCCGAGAGCATCTCGGTAAGGGCTTCGGCAAACAGAAGATATACCAGGCGCTGCACTTCGCCCTGTTCCCCGCGGTAGGAAGAACGGTGAGAGCGCACGGCCCAGTCCGTCACCTCGTGCACAAGCGCCTGTACTTTTGCATGGCTGCGGCAAACCGAATCAGAAAACACCGTGTCCCATCCATCCGCATCCGCGGCGGGTACTGCTGAATCAATGCTGCCAGGGATGGATGGATCCTGTTCAAGCTTGTTGCTGTTTACGTTGGTTGTGGTAACGCTGGGTTTATTATAGTCCGGATTTTGTGTGTACGGTTTTTGTGCGGGCGAAATCTGTGTGTCCGAAATCCTGGGCTGCGAAAGGTCATCCTTCCCAATTTCCTTTGACTCTGCCCGTTTTTGTGTGTCCTGAATTTTGGGCATCGGGCTTTCAGGGCTGGAAACAGTCCCTTCCTGTGTGTCCGAAAATCTGGGCGACGGAGTGCAGGTCTCGCTCTCGGGCTGCTGCACCAGCGTATAGACTACTCCGCCAAAGCGGCCGTTGATCACCTTCTGGGTCTTGGTGATGTAGTTCTTTTTCACCAGCGCGCCGGCGTATTTATCAAAGGAGTTGTGGCTGATCTTCAAATGGGCAAGGATCACATCGCGGGCCGGAGAAGCCAGCCAGTTTTCCCCGCTGAACACGCACAGATAAGCATACAGCGCCTTGGACTGCAGCGGCAGCTCATCCAGCATAACGGCTTTGGGAATGTTGCCGTAGCCGGCGGCGGAAAGATCGCGGGCAGCTTCCACCTGGCGGCAGGCTTTCTGCATGCCTTCGCTCAGCTCTGCCTGTGCACGGGCGGCAAAATCCTGGGGGTAGCTTTCAATGGTATAAAGGTTGTGCTTAAAACCTGCACCGCTGGCATCGCCGGCTTTCTGCTCCACGGTAATGTAACCCTGCTGAAGCAGCTGGTTGAAATGTTTGTAATAGGTGTCTTTGGATACCTTCAGGTCGGCAAGGATCCGGTCGCGCCCCGGAAAGGCAGTGTTTGCCCCTCCGCCGGTGTACGAAACAAAGTAGGCATAAATGCCTTTGGCTTCAATACTCAGGGAGGGATCCAGCATCACAAATTTGGCCAGCTGACCATAGCCTTTGCAGCGCACGCCGCGCATGCGGATCTCGTCATTCAAGGCTGCGGTGTCTCTTTTTGCGGGCATCTGGAATCCCTCCCTTCATAGAAAATTATGTAAATTTATTGCATCACCAGTGAAATTATGCTATATTATTATGTAAACAGTCAACGCTACCGCGCACCCACATCAGCTCCGCTTTTTTCGGGCAATGTGCGTGAGGCTTATGGCATGGCCGGACGGCAATCCGCCTATGCATTTGCGGGCTGTTACTGCGAATAGCTGCCGCAGCTGGTTTCTGCGGCCGAACAAGGAGTCGGACGGCAATCCGGCTCTTTGTCGTGTTAGGAACAGATCAGGGCTTCAGCGCCGTCAGCGGAGTTACGATCACTCCGTCGGGGCGGGTATAAACTGCATCGGCCATGCCGCACACCACGCAGAGCATGGAGGGGGACTTGCCGGAGTTTTCCAGGAACTTTTTGGCCTTCAGCAGGCCGGCAGCTGCCTCGTCGATCTGGTGTGCACCCACGCGGTGCTTAAACAGACCAATGCGGCCGTCTTTCAGCTCCACTACTGCATCGGCAGAGATGGAACCGTGACCTTCCAGCAGGTGATAGATCTGAGCATCGATGCTCTCGGCATAAATGCGCAGTTCATGCACACAAAGGCAGTCGAACACCTTGCCAAAGGTCTCCATGTCTTCCACCAGCATGCCGGGGCGCAGGCCCAGGGCTGCCACCACCAGGGAAGGATCCGCAAAGCGGAGCTTGGGGGACTTCAGCAGCTTGCCGCCGGTGGTACCGCCGGGCAGAGTATAGGCTTTCTGATCTTCAATAATAAACAGGTGCCGGAAGGCATCGATATAAGCGTCCATGGTCTGGCGGCTGATGGCGATCTCATAGCTCTCCTTCAGCGACTTGGAAATTTCGGAAGCGCCGCTGATGGAGCTCTCCGCCTTGGCCATGGTGGTAAGCACGGCCATGATCTTCTGCGGGCTGCGCTTGTTCTTCATGCTGGGCAGCGAGTTAAAATCCTTTTCGGCCAGTGTTTTGATATATTCCGTGGGCGTAATGTGAGCGATCTCAATGGGGCTGTCGATGGTCTTGGGCCATCCGCCGCGCACACAGTAGCGCACCAGGTCATCCAGATTCACCTTTCCCAGGGGAATCATGGGTGTGGGCTTGTTGAACATATCCTCCAGGCTTACGTCGCCGCTGGAATCGCCGGTCTCCAGCAGGGTCATGCTGCTCATCTGCAGCGTGGCAATACGGCCGGTGCCGCTGTGGAAGATCTCGGAGCTTTCAAAGTTGGCAATGGAAGAACCGGTAAGGATAAAGTGGCCGTTTTCCGGTGTGCTGTCGCAGGCAAAGCGAACGGCATCCCAGATGGGCAGCACTTCCTGCCATTCATCGATCAGGCGGGGGTATTCACCCTTCAGCACATAGTCGGGGCTTGCCTGAGCCAGTGTGCGGTTGGAGAAGTTGTTGCGGCTGTCTGCCAGGCTGATCTCGCTTTTGCAGTGGGCCTGACCGGTAGTGGTCTTACCCACAAAACGCATGCCGGTAAGGCTGATGGCTCCGGTAGCCTGAAGATAAAGGTTTATTTTCTTGTCGATCAAACGGGTACGGTAGGTTTCAGGGGTATACATCGCGCTATCCCTCCACTCTTATTTTTAACTGCATCATAGCACCGGTCCCAAAGGAAGTCAATAAAATTTAACATATTTCCCATAAAAAATCAAACGGATTCCCAAGAAAAACTTAACACATATTTCAAACGAATCTTTACAGAAGTCCCAATATTTTTTCATTTATTTGACATTTTTCCGCCCGCCCGTAGTAATTTTGTAATCAAAACGAAAATAATAGCTTTTGTCGGGAAAAAAGACGAAAAAGAAAGAAAATTCCGGGAAATCTGTTAAGTTTTTGCAGGGTGCTCCAAAAAGTATAAGGAACAGGATAAAAAGGCAAAAAAGAAGAACAAAAGCAGCCGAATCCGTACCAGGAGTAAGAGATTTGCCGGTGCGCCGGGGAGGATCTGCAGCAGCTGGGGCAGGCAAGCGGGCAAAAATGGAAAAATGACAGAAAATTTAAAAAATTCCGGGAAATCTGTTAAGTTTTTCAGCGGCCTGCAGGATCTTGTGGCAGAAGAGAGGGGAGGTGGGCCTCCCTTGTTTCCCAACGGGTTTGGGTGTTTTATTTTAAAAATACTTACACACTATAAATTAAATATAGCGCCAAAGCGGACGAAATAAAACCGCTGCTTCGTCCTTTTGCATGGGAAAGGGGAGCGGGCAAAAGGTGCGGCGCTCTGAGCGCGTAGAAAAATCCGTTTTTCCTTGGTATCATGCAAAATTTCAGTTGCCAACCGCTGAGCTCCGTGCTATAATCCCGCTTGCATTATTATTTTATGGAGGATCCATTTAAATGAACAAGACCGAACTCATCAAGAAGATCGCAGCAGATGCAGATCTTACCCAGAAGCAGGCTACCGCAGCTCTTGACGCAGCACTTGCAGCTATCACCGCAGCAGTTGCAGCTGGCGACAAGGTTCAGCTCACTGGCTTTGGCACCTTCGAGGCAAGAGAGTATGCAGCCCGCACTGGCCGCAACCCCCAGACCGGCGAAGAGATCCAGATTCCTGCTGGCAAGGCTCCTGCATTCAAGGCTGGCGCAGCTCTGAAGGCAGCTGTTAAGTAATCTTTCGGTTTTAAATAAAGAAGGATGGAATCCGTTCGATTCCATCCTTCTTTTTTATATATTCTGCTGTTCGGTTGCGTGGAAGCAGCCACTCGGTTCTTCCGGTATGACTATTGACAACAGGAATAGAATGCCATATATTTAACAAGCTGTGTTTTTTCAGTTCTGTTATAAAGGAGCGTACGGTTGTATGGAGAACAAACAAAACAGCAATGTGTTTCTTTTTTCCAAATATTTCGTTCTTATTTCGCTGTTCCTGTTTCTGAACAGCCTTGGTCTTCAGACCTTTAACACCATTTCGTCCCTGTATGTGGTATCCCTGGGCGGCAAGGCCAGCAGCGCCGGCCTGATGCTCACCTGCTTTACCATTGCAGCTACCATCCTGCGTTTTGCCGGCAATATTGCAGACCGCATCGGCCGCCTGAAGATCATTCTGATCGGCGTTGTTATTTTTGCAGTCGGCTCCTCGCTGATGTATTTCAGCAGCATTCCTCTGATGTTCCCGGCACGTTTCCTGCAGGGCGTTGGCTACTCCCTTTCCAGCACCGGCGTTGGTGTTGCAATTGCGGACGTAATTCCCCGCCAGCGCATGAACGAGGGCATTGGCTACCACAACATTTTCTCCACGGTTGCCTACACGGCAGGCCCCACCGTTGCACTGCTGTGCTGCAGCCAGGGGAAAGGCCCCTTCCATCCGGCTCTCACCCTGGGCATTGTGTGCATGGCCCTGATCCTGGCGCTGATCCCATTCAGCCACTACGACCGTGACCAGAAATTCCTGGCCCGCAAGGCAGAGGCCGAGGGAGATACGGCCCAGCTCGAGGCCCCCGGCGCGGAAGAACCCGCTGAGCAGCCCAAAGGTCTTGCCCGCGTGATCGAAAAGTCTGTGCTGCCGATCATGATTCCCAACGTTTGCTATTCCATGAACACTGCCGCATCTGTTACCTGCCTTGCATTGTATGCTTCGGAGATCGGCATCGTGAACATCAGCTCCTACTTTCTGCTGAATTCGCTGTGCTCCGTAGGCACGCGTCTGCTACTGGGCAAGGTGATCGGCCGCACCAAAACGTCGGTGTGCGCTGCCATCGGCTTTTCTTTAATGGCTGCCAGTTTTACACTCATCGGTCTGTCCGCTCATCTGCATAATCTGATCTTCCTGGCTGCTGTGCTTCAGGGCTCCGGCGCCAGCATTGCTTCGCCCACTGTGAACACCGAAGTGATCCACTGGGCACCCAAGGGCCGCCGCGGCGCAGCCGTTGCAACCTACCTGGTGTTTATCGACATTACTATGGGCGTAGGTGCTTATCTGTGGGGGCTGGTTGCCGACCTTACCGGCAGCTACCAGCCGGTATTTTATGCCACCGTGTTCTTCTGCCTGCTTGGCGCGGTGTCCGGCGCACTGATCTTCCGCCGCAAACTGCCGACGGATGCATAATAGTTATAAATAATGAAAAGGCCACGATTCCTCCATGGAACCGTGGCCTTTTTTCGTTGTATTACGTATGCAGCAGCTTTTCAGCCTGCGCGGCAGTGTTCTTCAGGTAGCGGATCACTTCCACCGGGTAATCCCCGGCGGCCGTCTCGCCCGTTACCATCACGCTGGCGGCGCCGCTGAGAACGGCCTGGAAAATGTCACTCACTTCGGCTCGGGTGGGCACTGCGCTGTGCTCCATGCTGGCCAGCATCTGGGTCACCACCATAAAGCGACGTCCGGCGGCCCGGCAGCAGTCGCTGATCTGTTTCGGCACGGCGGGCAGCTCCCATAGCGGCATGGCGTTGCCCAGGTCGCCCCGGGCGATCACGATCTCGTCGCATTCGGGAATCAGTTCATTCAGGTGCTCCACACCATCCATGTTTTCAATTTTGGCAAACAGCTCAATGTGCCCGGCGCCGGCACGTCCCAGTGCCTGCCGCACGTTGCGCAGGTCCTGCGCATCGCGCACGAAGGGCTGCATCAGGCCGGTGATGCCGTATTGGGCAGCAAGGGCAATGTTCTGGAGGTCCTTTTCCGTAAGGGTGGGCGGATGGAGCTGGCAGCCGGGCAGGGCAATGCTTTTGCGGCTTTTTACCGGGCCGCCGCGCAGCACGGCAAAGCGCCCCCCGGCCTGCACTTCCAGCAGCAGCTTTCCGTCGTCCAGCAGCATCTGCTGGCCCGGGAGCAGCCAGGGCAGGATCAGCTCCGGCAGCGGCAGCAGGTCCAGTGCATAGGTGCAGCCGGGGGTAAGGAGGATCTCCTGTTCCACCTTTCCCAGCCGCAGCTCAGGGCCCTGCATGTCCATTAGCAGCTGGGGAACCATTCCGCAGCTTTCCCCGGCGCGCCGCCCGCGGCGGATCAGCTCGGCAGAGCTCTGCAGGTCGGTGTGGGAGAGATTGATGCGGATGCCGGTCATGCCGGCCTGAAACATCTGTTTTAAAATGCCCTCGTCTTCGCAGCGGGGGCCAAGAGTACCGTAGATCTGCGTCATGGCATTTCCTCCTGTGCGGCGCTGCGCTGCCGGTTCATAAATTCGGTGCCCACGCGGCTGGCTTCGGCTTCGAACCAGGCATCGTAATAATCGCCCTTCAGCTTGTGCGGCGCATAGTGTGCCAGCAGCTTGCGCCCGTAATAGCGGGCGGTGGAGGGCAGGTTTACAGCCAGCGGCATCAGGGGGCCGTAAAAGCAGTTCTGCAGGCTGTGGCCGTGCTCGTGGTCCAGCAGGCTCTGCGGAGCGTCTTCCTCAGTAAACAGAAAAATGCCGGCGCTGCGCCCGCCCCAGCCTTTGCCGGCTTCAAAATGGATGCAGTTGCCGTAGCGCTTTGGCCGGTGGCCGGCGGCCAGCATGCCAAGGGCACGCACGGCTCCGCCCATGTTGGGCAGGATGCCCAGTGTGAAGGAGCGCAGGTAGAATTCCCGCGGGCTGATATCGGTTTTGATCTTCATGCAAAATCCTCCTTTTGCGCAGCGTGAACGCTGCAGGGGAGAGTACATTATATATTATTATAAGGTCAGCGTCCCTCAAGCTGCACACCTGCCAGGTCACGGATCACTTCGCCAGCCAGCATCAGCCCGGCAGCCGGGGGCACAAACGAGATGCTGCCCGGTGTGGAACGGCGGGAGGCCTGCGGTGCCAGCTCGGCAAGCTCGGCCTCGCTCAGCCCTTCCGTGATGGGGGAGAGAGGGTCTTCCTCGGAGTACACCACCTTCAGGTGCTTGATGCCCCGTTTGCCCAGTTCCTTGCGCATCACCCGGGCCAGCGGGTCCATCTTGGTCTTGGAGATATCTGCCACCTGGAATGCCCCGGGGTCCAGCTTGTTGCCGGTGCCCATGCTGCAGATGATCGGGGTGCCGGCCTGGTGGCAGGCTTCGATCAGGGCAAGCTTGGCCGCCACGGTGTCGATGGCGTCCACCACATAGTCATAATCCGCAAAGCAGAAGGAATCGGCAGTTTCGGGCAGAAAGAAGCAGTTGTGAACCGTAACCTTTGCCTGGGGATTAATGTCCAGGATGCGCTCGCGCATCACCTCGGTCTTCAGGCGGCCAACGGTGCTGTGCAGGGCGATCAGCTGGCGGTTCAGGTTTGTTTCGCTTACGGTGTCGTTATCCACAAGGTCAATGGCGCCAATGCCGCCGCGCACCAGCGCCTCGCATACATAACCGCCTACGCCGCCAATGCCGAACACGGCAACGCGGGCGCCTGCCAGGCGCTCCATTGCCTCGCTGCCCAGCAGCAGGCGGGTTCTTGCAAATTGAAAATTCATAAGGTGCCTCTTAATAATATATAGTAAACAGAAATGGGCTTACTCTTGTTTGGCTCTATTATAGGTAGGTTCTTTTTCCTGTGTCAAGCACCGGATTGCGGGAGCGGGCTGCCTTCGGTGAGACGAAAACGAAAGCCGGCAAAAGAAGGACAAACGGAGCAAAAATTGTGCATAATATCTAACACCAAGGCGCAAAATTAGGGGATTATTGCCAATTAGATGAAATTTACAAAAAAAGTTGACTTTAACAATTTCTTGTACTAAATTATGAACATATTTTTATGGAAAAACCTTGATATCCTGCGGAAAATAGGTTTTTCCATTCCAGATTTTCCTTCCGTCATGTTGCACAAACCAGCACGGCAGAAGGGGACCGGCGGCCTTTTCCGCCGGTGCAGTCTTTCTTTTGTATACTCGGGCCAATCGGCCCTATGTATAAAAACGATATAAGGAGAAAACAAAAATGAAAAAGTTCTTAGCACTTGCTCTGGCACTGTGCATGGTGCTTGCTCTGTGCGCCTGCGGCAGCAGCTCTACCGGCTCTTCCGCTCCCGCAGCAACTGCAGCTCCTGCAGAATCCACCGAAGCAGCAGCTCCCGCAGAAGCAGAAGCTGAAGGCGAAGATGTTGTTGTCATCGGCCTGGGCCTGATGGGCCCCCTCACCGGTCCTTACGCACAGTATGGCGAAGGCGCAGCTAACGGCGCAGAGATCGCAGTAAACGAGATCAACGCTATGGGCGGCAAGTACCAGTTCGTCTTCTACCGCGAAGATGACCAGGGCGACCCCGAGCTCGCAGTAAACGCATACAACACCCTTATGGACAAAGACGTAAAGATCATCGTTGGTGCAGTTACCTCCGGCGCCTGCATGGCAGTTGCTGAAGTTGCAAACGAAGAGCGCGTCTTCTGCCTCACTCCCTCCGCTTCCAACGACCTCGTTCCCGAATCCGGCGACCAGATCTACCAGATCTGCTTCACCGACTCCAACCAGGGTGCAGTTTCCGCGGCATGGGTTGCTGAGCATCGTCCCGAAGCCAAGGTTGGCATCATCTACAACAACGCACAGGATTACTCCATGGGTATCCGCCAGTCCTTCCTCACCAAGGCTGAAGAGCTGGGTGTTGAGGTTGTTGCAGAATCCGCATTCTCCGACGATACCGCTACCGATTTCTCCGTTCAGGTTTCCGCTATGAAGGATGCCGGCGCTGACTTCGTGTTCCTGCCCATGTACTACACCCCCGCACTCAGCATCCTTACCCAGGCTGACGCAGCAGAGTACCATCCCGAGTACTTCGGCGTTGACGGTATGGACGGCGTTCTGGGCGTTGAAGGCCTGAACGTTGACCTGGTTCAGGGCGTTTGCATGCTCACCGGTTTCGATGGTTCCGATCCTGCTGAAGCAGTTCAGAACTACGTTTCTTCCTACAAGTCCCTCTACAACGATACCCCCAACCAGTTCTCCGCTGATGCTTACGATGCAGTATACGTTCTGTGCGCTGCTCTTGAGCAGGCTGGCATCACCGCTGATGACAGCGCAGCTGACATCTGCGAAAAGCTCATCGACACTCTGCAGAGCCTGAGCTTCGACGGTATCACCGGTTCCATGACCTGGTCCGCAGACGGCACCGTTACCAAGAGCCCTCTGGCTGTTAAGATCCAGGGCACCGAGTACGTCACCGCTGACTGATCCCAGTCACTCACACCGCAATTATAACCAGCTGTCCGCCCGTTTTCGGGCGGGCAGCCTTTCGGTTTTTTTCCTGCCCCAATTTTTGCGCGATCAGCGCCAGAGGGCAGAAGATCTGTTCCGCTTTGGATCATCTAAGCACCATTGACTCCATGATGTTTAGATGATTCAAAGCACCTTGAATCATTTTTCAAAAAAGTTCCTGAGAGAGGAGAAAGCTTATGATCTCGTTTCTTTCCCACCTGATCAGCGGCATTAACCTGGGCAGCGTGTATGCGATCATTGCTCTTGGCTATTCCATGGTATATGGCATTGCCAAGATGCTGAACTTCGCACACGGCGATGTCATTATGGTTGGTGCATATATTTCCTTCTGCGCCTCCCAGTACTGGGGCCTGCCTCCTGTGGTTGGCGTGGTTGCTTCGGTTGCTGTGTGCACCCTGCTGGGCATCACCATTGAAGGCCTTGCCTACAAGCCCCTGCGCCAGGCCGGTTCCCTGGCAGTTCTGATCACTGCCATTGGTATGAGCTACTTCCTGCAGAATGCAGCACAGCTGATCTTTGGACCCAACCCTGTTCAGTTCACCTCCGTTGTTAACTTCGGCAGCATCAGCCTTCTGGGCGGCCAGCTGAAGATCCGCAGCGAGACAATCGTTACCATCATCAGTGGCGTTATCATCATGGTGGCGCTCACCTGGTTCACCGGCAAGACCCGCATCGGCCGCGCCATGCGTGCCGTCAGCGAGGATAAGGGCGCTGCACAGCTGATGGGCATCAACGTAAACCGCACCATCTCCACCACCTTTGCCATCGGTTCTGCTCTGGCAGCCATCGCAGGCGTGCTGCTGTGCTCCAACTACAACACCCTCATGCCCACCACCGGCTCCATGCCCGGTATCAAGGCCTTTACCGCAGCCGTATTCGGCGGCATCGGCTCCATCCCCGGCGCCATGTTGGGCGGTATCCTCCTTGGCCTCATCGAGACCTTCGGCAAAGCCTATATCTCTTCTCAGCTGGGTGATGCCATTGTGTTTGCAGTGCTGATCATTGTGCTGCTCTTTAAGCCGACCGGACTGCTGGGCAAGCAGGTACGCGAGAAAGTGTGATCAAATGAAAAAGAAAATTCTTCGTTCCTATCTGATCACCTTTGGTATGGTGATCGTGGCATTCATCTTCTGCCAGTATTTCCAGGGCCACGGCATGTCCCGTACCCTTAAGGGCCAGCTGATCCCCATCTGTGCCTATATCGTCATGGCTCTTTCCCTGAACCTTGTGGTTGGCGTGAGCGGTGAGCTCAGCCTGGGCCACGCCGGCTTTATGAGCGTTGGCGCCTTTACAGGCGTTATCATCAGCGGCTGGCTGCTGAACGGCTTTGGCGTGGAATCCACTGTGATGCGCCTGCTGCTGGGCATTCTTGGCGGCGGCCTTACCGCCGGTATCGCCGGCTTCCTCATCGGTATTCCGGTGCTTCGCCTGCGCGGCGACTATCTGGCCATTGTCACCCTTGCCTTTGGCGAGATCATCCGCAACATCATCAACTGCATCTGGATCAGCGTTGACGGCAAGAGCCTCCACTTTGCTGTGACCAATAACGTGCCCGGTACCGTGCTGGTCAACGGCCCCCAGGGCGCAGTAAAGGTTGCCCGTATCGCCACCTTCCCCGCCGGCTTTGTTCTGGTGCTCTTTACGCTGGTAGTTATCCTGAACCTGGTAAACAGCCATCCCGGCCGCGCCATCATGGCAGCCCGCGATAACCGCATCGCGGCCGAGTCGGTTGGTATCAGCGTGCTGAAATACAAGACCATGGCTTTTGTCACCTCCGCTGTGCTTGCCGGTATGGCAGGTGCCCTGTATGGCCTGAGCATTTCCACCTTCGATCCCTCCAAGTTCGATTTCAACACCTCCATCAACATTCTGGTGTTTGTGGTCCTTGGTGGTATCGGCAACATGAGCGGTTCCATCATTGCAGCCGCTGTGCTTACCATCCTGCCTGAAAAACTGCGTGCCTTCAGCGACTACCGTATGCTGGCCTACGCCATTGTGCTCATCCTGGTTATGATCGCCACCAACAGTGCACAGGTTCGCGGCCTTATCGCAAAATTTGCACCCAAGAAAAAATCTGCTGTGAAGGGAGATGACGGCAATGCCTAAAAAAGTTCAGTCAATCAACGATAGCCCCCTGGTAAATATGCCGTCCAGCTCCTATATCCCTCAGCGTGACCTGTATAAAACTCCCGCACTCGAGACCCACCACCTGGGTGTGGACTTTGGCGGCCTGCGTGCCGTGGACGACTTTAACCTGACCATCGGCGCCACCGAGATCGCCGGCCTCATCGGCCCCAACGGCGCCGGCAAGACCACCGTCTTCAACCTGCTCACCAAGGTATATGAACCCACCACCGGCACCATCCTCATCAAGGGCATCGACACCCACAACAAAAACACCGTTCAGCTGAACAAGCTGGGCGTTGCCCGTACCTTCCAGAACATCCCCCTGTTCGATAACCTTACTGTGGAAGAGAACGTAAAGCTTGGCATGCACAACTCCACCGGCTACGATATGATGACCGGCATCCTGCGCCTGCCCAAGTACTGGAAGCAGGAAAAGGCCGCCCACGACCGTGCCCTGGAGCTGCTGAGCATCTTTGACCTGCAGGATAAGGCCGACTGGAAAGCCGGTTCCCTGCCATACGGCGCACAGCGCCGCCTGGAGATCGTGCGTGCTCTGGCCACCGATCCCTGCCTGCTGCTGCTGGACGAGCCCGCTGCCGGCATGAACCCCTCCGAGACCTCCGAGCTGATGGAGAACATCGTTAAGATCCGCGATACCTTCCAGATCGCCATTCTGCTCATCGAGCACGATATGAACCTGGTCATGGGTATCTGCGAAGGCATCTGCGTGCTGAACTTCGGCAAGATCATTGCCAAGGGCACTCCGGATGAGATCCAGGCCACCCCCGCCGTCATCGAGGCCTATCTTGGCAGGAAAAAGGAGGACTGACCTATGGGCACGATTCTCAAAGTACATGACATCAACGTATACTACGGCGCCATCCACGCCATCAAGGGCATTTCCTTTGATGTAAACGAGGGCGAGATCGTAACCCTGATCGGTGCCAACGGCGCCGGCAAGACCACCTCTCTGCACACCGTGTCCGGCCTGCTCCGCAGCCGCACCGGCAGCGTGGAATTCTGCGGCGAGGATATCAGCCGCATCCCTGCCCACAAGATCGTGGAACGCGGCCTTGCCCATGTTCCCGAAGGACGCCGCATCTTCCTGCAGATGACGGTGGAAGAAAACCTGCAGATGGGCGCCTTTATCCGCAAGGGCGACCTGAGCGAGGAGTATGAAAAAGTATATGAGCTCTTCCCCCGCATGAAGGAGCGCCGCAAACAGATCGCCGGCACCCTTTCCGGCGGCGAACAGCAGATGCTGGCCATGGGCCGCGCCCTTATGAGCAAGCCCAAACTGCTTATGCTGGATGAGCCTTCCATGGGTCTGGCCCCTCTGCTGGTGGAGCAGATCTTCGAGATCATCCGCGACCTGCACAAGGCCGGCACCACCATCCTGCTGGTGGAGCAGAACGCACAGATGGCCCTTTCCGTGGCCGACCGTGCCTACGTGCTGGAAACCGGCAAGATCACCCTCTCCGGCACCGGCAAGGAGCTGGCAGCCAGCGAAGAAGTGAAAAGAGCATACCTCGGCGGCTGATCCGCC